>DALYYK010000063.1:0-9444 GCA_031983305.1 Candidatus Fimivivens sp.
TGGCGCAGAACGCAAAACAGAGCAATATAAAAACCCCGATAACGATCCTCGTGGCTCATGGACGAGTGCGAACATGGTGGGGTTGGCAACCGCTGACGCACGACCCAATTTGCATTATGACCTTATTCATCCTGATACTGGCGTTAATTACGGTTGCCCTGCAAAAGGCTGGCGCTATGACAAAAACACAATGAAGCGGCTAATTGAGGATGATAGAATCCTGTGGCCTGATTCTCCCGATGGCCGTCCTCGAAAAAAAGCTTTCCTTGATGAATTGGATGATAATTTGCCTGGCTTCTCTTCTATCTTGGAGGAAGGGCTTTATACCAATACTGCAACAAAGGAAATCATGGCATTGTTCAACGGCCATTGGTTTGATTTTCCCAAGCCATCGCAACTATTGAAGCGATTGATTGCTCAGGCAACTGATGGCGACGACATCATCCTCGATTTCTTCTCCGGCTCCGCCACCACCGCCCACGCCGTCATGCAGCTCAACGTCGAGGACGGCGGCAACCGGCGGTACATCATGGTGCAGCTCCCCGAAATCTGCGATGAAAACTCCGAGGCCTACAAGGCGGGGTACAAAAATATCTGTGAAATCGGCAAAGAACGCATCCGCCGCGCCGGGGCAAAGATTCTGGAATCGAGCGGCCAGGTTAAACTGGGTGACGAGGACAAACCCCCGCTAGATGTGGGCTTCCGCTGCTTCAAGCTGGACACCTCCAACCTTGTGGCTTGGGATGCCACACCCATCCCGGACGGCGACCTGCAAACTCTGTGGGGGCGTTTCGATGCCCTCTCCAATACGCTCAAGGCGGGGCGCTCCGATATGGATATCGTCTTTGAGGTCATGCTGAAAATGGGCGTGCCGCTGGACTTCCCCGTGCTACCCATCACCGTGAATGATAAAAAGGTATATTCTATCGGCGAGGGCACCAAACTGCTGGTTTGCCTTGACAGCGGCATTACCCCGGAGGATATGGAGGCCATCTGCGACCTTGCCCCCGCTAAGATCATCGCCGCCGAGGAAGGTTTTGTGGACGATACTGCCCTGTCAAACGCCCACTATATCCTGAAAGATCGTGATATCGAGATGAAGTTGCTGTAGGGGGAGGAAGTATAAAAATGGCAGATTATTTTGATACATATAAAAGAAGATTAGAAGCTTCACGTCCCCCGTTTGAAAAGATGGTTGATGAGGATATTCAAAAATGTGAAGCCTTTCTTGTTGGCGATAAAAATGAAGAAGAAGGTAAAGCCCTGCATCTTGAATTGATAACCAAATATCCATCCTATATCACCAATTTCGGGGAATCCTTGTATAATTACAACAAAGATTACGGGTTTGTAAGTCAGGAGTATTTTGGCGGTGACGCTTTGATTAGCAACCTGACCGTAATAAAAAGTAAGCTCATTGCTTTCAAGAGTTTTGGATATAAAAACGGCAATTCCAAATCCAGGGGTGGAAATATAAATATTGAAAACACGCTCACGGCAACACAAACACAAACAATTGCCATTACTTTTGAAGAAGTAAAACGTCAAATCGAAGAAATGTCTGCCTTATCTGATTCCGAGACCCAAGAAACGCTGGATAAAATCGATGAACTTAAAGTCATAGTAGAGGCAAAGGAGTCGCCAAAAACAAAGTGGCAAAAGGTTAAGCCAATTCTGGCATGGATAGCTGACAAGAGTGTCGATGTTGGCATTGCGCTTTTGCCGCTAATACTGAAGATTGGTGCGTAAAGGATGGTGACCCCATGAAGCTTAAATTCAAAACCCAACAATTTCAAACAGATGCTGTGAACGCCGTCTGCGATCTGTTCGCTGGGCAGGAGAAATCCCGCGCCACCTTCTCCATCGTAGAGGATGCACAGCTCAGTATGATGCAAAATGAGCTTGGTGTGGGCAATGCCCTGCTCATCGGCGACGATACCATGCTGAAAAATATGCAAGCCATCCAGCGGCGGAACCATCTGCAGCTCACAAAAGGAGATTGGAAGGGGGGCTTTTCTTTTCCGATTTCGTTTCCTATGTCAATCCCTGCACGGCAGGCACCACAATTCTGCGTGGAGATGGAAACCGGCACCGGAAAAACCTATGTCTACACCAAATCCATCTTTGAGATGAACCGGCGCTTTGGCTTCACCAAGTTTATCATCGTGGTGCCCAGCGTCGCCATCAGAGAGGGCGTGTACAAATCCCTCCAAATTACTGCCGAGCACTTTGGGGCGCACTATGACAATGTCCCCTGCCGCTATTTCATCTACGATTCGAAAAAAATCAGCGATGTGCGGCAGTTTGCCACTTCCGGCAATATTGAGATCATGATTATCAACATCGACGCTTTCAAAAAGGCTGAAAACATCATCAATCAGGCGCAGGACAAGCTGAACGGCGAAACCGCCATGCGCTACATACAGCACACGAACCCCATCGTCATCATTGACGAGCCGCAAAGCGTGGACAACACACCCAAGGCCAAGGAGGCCATCGCGTCCCTGAACCCGCTGTGCGTGCTGCGCTACAGCGCCACACACCGGGAGAAAATCAACCTGCTCTATCGCCTGACTCCGGTGGACGCCTATCAGATGGGGCTGGTCAAGCAGATCTGCGTTTCCAGTAACTCTATAACCAACGATTTCAACAAACCGTACATCATGCTGAAATCAGTCTCCAATGAAAAAGGCTTTCGCGCCAAGCTGGAAATTGACGTACAGGCGAAAAATGGCACGGTCAGCCGTAAAACCGTCACCGCCAAGCCCGGTGACGACCTATTTATATTGTCCGGCCGGCGTGAACTGTATGATGGCTATGCGCTTGCGGGGATTGACTGCACCCCCGGCGGCGAAGGGGTGGAGTTCGCTAATACAGAAAGCGTGATGCTGGGCAAGGCTATTGGCGGCGTGGATGAGAATATCCTCAAGCGCGCCCAAATCCGCCGCACCATCGAGGCGCACTTTGACAAGGAGCTCCGCTATCTGGAAAAGGGCATCAAGGTGCTCTCCCTGTTTTTCATTGACGAGGTTGCCAAGTACCGTACCATCGATGGTGCGCCCGGCATTTACGCCGAGATGTTCGAGGAATGCTACCTTGAACTGCTGGAGAAGCCTAAATATGCCGAATTAAAGCGGCGTTTTACAGTGGATGTGAATAGTGTCCATAATGGCTATTTTTCTCAGGACAAAAAGGGCGTGTACAAGAACACCCGCGGCGACACCCAGGCCGACGATGATACCTACAACACCATTATGCGGGATAAAGAATGGCTGCTGTCATTTGAGTGCCCACTCCGCTTCATATTTTCCCATTCCGCGCTGAAAGAGGGTTGGGATAACCCAAATGTCTTCCAAGTCTGCACGCTGATCGAGCAGAAGTCTGCCTTCACCTGTCGCCAGAAAATTGGGCGTGGGCTGCGTCTGTGCGTGGATCAGCAGGGCAACCGTATTGAGGATCGGGATGTAAATATCCTGCATGTTATGGCAAACGAGAGCTTCGCTGAATTTGCCGACACCCTCCAGCGCGAGATTGAGCAAGAAACCGGCGTGAAGTTCGGCGTGCTTCAGCTCAGCCTGTTTGTCGGTCAAACTTACACCGAGGAAATCGTCCAGCAGAAAAGTGTGGACGAAAGCGACGCGGAGATGCTCATAGGCTTCATGAAAGATCATGGCTATGTGGAGCCTGATGGCAGGCCGACGGAGCTTGCCCGTGCCGCCGTGGTGGAGCATACCGCCGAGCTGCCGCCCCAGATGGAGGAAATCAAGGATCGCGTGGCGCAAGCCATTAAGCAGAACACGCCGGTGAAGCCTGAGGCGTTGGTGGGCGCTCCTTACACAGAGCGAATCACTGTAGAAAAGGCTATTTCCTATGAGGATGCCGCCACTTTGATGACCCAGCTGGAAAATAAGAAGCTCATTACCAAGGATGGTAAAATCAAGGATACCATGAAAGCACAGCTTGCCGCCGGTACGCTGGATTTGGGTGAGCGGTTCAGCCAAGCGGCACAAAAGGCCATCTTCCGCGCCATCCAAAAGGCCGACACAAGGCCGCCAATCCGCGACGCTTCCCGCGAGGTGACTGTGCGCCGCAAGGAGCGCGTACTGCTGTCGCCTCAATTTACGGCACTGTGGGATAGAATCAAACAGAAAACCACCTATCGGGTGCAGATCGATCAAGAAACCCTGGTGGCCAGCAGCGTGGCCGATTTGCAGAACATGCCGCCAATCCCCAAGGCTCGATTGGTATCACAAACTGCCGATATAGACATTCAGACCGCTGGTGTATCCCATGCCCCGCGGGAGTTGCGCACAACCGATTTGCAGGACAGCTACGATACCCTGCCGGATATTTTGCGTGTAATCACTACCCAAACCCAGCTCAAGCGCTCCACCGTGGGGCGCATCATCAAAGAGAGCGGGCGCGGATGCGATTTCTTGAGTAACCCCCAAGCGTTCACCGAAAAGGCGCTGGAGATCATCACCCGCAATCGGCACAATCTCGCTATTGACGGCATCCGCTATGTGAAGTTAGCCGGCGAAGAATACTATGTGCAGGAAATTTTCGATACCGCCGAATTAATCGCCAATCTGGATCGCAATGCTATCCCAGTGGATAACAGCGTATATGACCATGTGATCTTCGACAGCCAGTTGGAAAGCCGCTTTTCCGAAAGTTTGGACAACGACCCGGATGTGAAGATGTTCTTCAAAATACCGAGCCGCTTTAAGATTGAAACGCCCATCGGCACCTATAACCCGGACTGGGCAGTGTATTTGGAGAAGAACGATGAGCATAAGTTGTACTTCGTGTTGGAAACCAAGGGAACTACCGACCTGTATGGTCTGAGCACGCCGGAACGACAGAAGATCCGCTGTGGCAAGGCGCATTTTGATGCGCTTAACAATGGCGTTGTGTTTAGCGAACTGCCGGTGAAAGACTGGAAATCATTTAAGGTGAGTTTGTAGGAGGGTGGCATCATGGCTGCACGGGGGAAAAGCATCAATCTATTCCTGATGGATGGCACTGCGACAGGGCGCGTGAAATGCACCCTCGCCAACTGGACAGGCGTGGCATATAAAATCCCTCGCACTGATTTGGACAAATGTCGTGAACGCGAGGATTTGTCGCAGAGTGATGTATATTTCCTATTCGGCACCTCGGAGCAGACTGGCGAAAATGTTGTCTATGTTGGCCAGGCTGGCGCGCGAAAAAATGGCGACGGCATCTTGTACCGCTTGATGGAACACAAGCGAAATCACGAAAAGGATTATTGGACGGAAGCAGCAGTGTTTACTACTTCCAACAACTCCTTCGGGCCTACCGAGATCAGTTATCTTGAGAACCGTTTTTGTGCGATGGCAACCGCCTCCCAGCGGTATATCGTGAAAAATGGCAATGAGCCTACAATTGGGAATGTTACCGAAGAAAAGGAAAGCGAGCTGGAGGAATTCATCGACTACGCCAAAATTGTTATGGGCACCTTGGGTCACAAGTTATTTGAGACGCTGGTGCAGGAACAGTCCACAGAGCCGGGTGAAGTATGCCCCGAAAATCCTTCCAGCCAAGGCCCGGTATTTTCCTATGACCGTAAGACCGGCGTTGCAAGGGGGCGGCGAACCAGCGAAGGCTTTGTCGTGCTCGCAGACAGCGTGGTTGCGCCCAAGCTACAGCAAAGCTGCCCGGAAGCCGCTCGTAGAATGCGTGAAAAGTATGTTGATGACATCGGTGCTGACGATGTTTTGCGTAGGGATGTGCTTTTCAGCAGCCCTTCCGCCGCCGCCAGCTTTGTGGCTGGTTCCAGCACGAACGGCAATATTGTCTGGAAAACAGCGGATGGGCTTACATTGAAAGAAGTGGAGAACGCAGAGTCAGGAGGTGTGCAAAGTGGCCAATGAGCTTCAACCATTATCAGTGCTTTTTCAAAACAGATTGTTCCGTATCCCCGATTATCAGCGTGGATATGCGTGGAAACACGGCCAGCTTGCAGACTTTTGGGACGATCTGATGAATTTGCATGAAGATAAATACCACTACACCGGACTTCTCTCGCTCAAGGTGGTCAATCCAAAAGATAACGCCGAAGGTGAATGGCTGCCGAGCGGTTATAAGCTGTATCATGTCGTAGATGGGCAGCAACGCTTGACCACATTCTCTATTTTAATGTATGAGATCGCTGCTTTTGTGAAGCAGATCCCTCTTTTTCAAGGTAAAGCTGATAGTGAAATCGTCCTTGGCGATGAAACGCTGGCTGAAATCAAGGCAAAATACATCCTTCGAAAGCGTCCGCCGCAAAACATTGTAACCACCTATCTATTCGGATACGAAACAGATAACCCCAGTGCCGATTACTTGAAACATAAGGTTTTTGAGGAATCCTTCGGCGGCACGGTGTTTGAAACCTACTACACCAAGAATCTAAAATATGCCAAGTCCTTCTTTTCGAATAACCTGAAAGATTTATACGAGAGTGATGGCTTATCGGGAATCGAGCGGCTCTACAAGAAGCTCACGCTCCGCCTTATGTTCAATCTCCATGAGATCGAAGACGACTACGATGTGTTTGTCGCCTTTGAAACAATGAACAATCGCGGCAAGAAGCTGACCAACTTAGAACTCCTCAAAAACCGACTTATTTACCTCACGACACTGTTTGATGATCAACAGATTGATGAGAAGGACAAGGAGCAGCTTCGAAAAAACATCAACGACGCTTGGAAGGAAGTGTATTATCAGCTTGGGCGCAATCAGGACTCACCGCTTTCTGACGATGATTTCCTTCGCGCCCATTGGATTACATATTTCCAGTATTCGCGTAGACGCGGTGATGACTATATTCGCTTTTTACTATCGAAGTTTTCGGCAAAGAATGTCTTCGAGAAGCTGACTGCTGTTACGCAGGAAGATGATACTGAACCGCTGTCTGATTTGGAATCCGCTGATGATGGTGCAACTGATGCCGCATTAGAGAGCGAAGTCTTTCAGCCGGGCAAGCTCTCACCAGCAGAAATCCATGCATATGTGGGTAGCTTGAAAGAACTGGCCGAATACTGGTATTATACCTTTTTCCCGCATGAGAGCAGTTTTACCCCGGACGAAAAGGCATGGCTGGACAAGCTAAATCGCATTGGTATTGGGTACTTCCGCCCACTTGTTGCCGCTACACTTGCTACAAATAAATCTACAGCAGTGATAGACCGTGTTACGCTGTTTCAAGCGATAGAACGATTTATTTTCCTCTCCTTCCGTATCGGCAGACTTAATGCCAGCTATAAGAGTAGCGACTATAACAAAAGGGCCAGAGAAATCTTTTTGGGAGAAATTACAATACAAGTAGTTACCGAGGATTTAAAGGCAACAACAAATAAAGATATACCCTCTCTGGCTACCAATTTCGTCACCCATATCGATAGGCACTTTGATTCAGGCGAAGGGTTTTATGGCTGGCGCGATTTAAAGTATTTCCTGTACGAATATGAGTATAGCTTAGCGACTGTAAATAATCTGCAAAAAATGGACTGGAATTTCTTCTCCAAGGTTGAGAAGGAAAAGGTCACAGTCGAGCATATTTTGCCGCAGACACCAACAGAGTGGTATTGGCGCAACCAGTTCCGCCAGTACAGTGCAGACGAGATCAAAACCCTGTCCGCATCGCTGGGAAATCTGCTCCCACTTGCGCAGAGCATTAACTCATCTCTGCAAAATGATGGGTTCCCCGATAAAAGGAATCCTTCTTCTGCCGGCCGCCGTGGCTATATCAACGGTTCACACTCGGAAATCGAGGTGTCCACTGAGAAGAATTGGGCTGCACAGAACATCCTGCATCGTGGGCTTTCATTGTTGAAGTTCATGGAATCGCGTTGGAATATCTTCCTCACGGATGAAGATAAGGTACGATTACTGCACATCGACTTTGTAAACGATAATCGCCCAGATATCCCTGAGTTGCCGGAGGATACTCTTGCCCCTGCCGTCCTTAAAAAGCCTGCAAACACCGATGTGACGGCTCCACGCGAGCTTTCTGAACGGCATCATTTGCGTTATG
The DNA here is from genome assembly GCA_031983305.1 of Candidatus Fimivivens sp. Taxonomy (GTDB): domain Bacteria; phylum Bacillota; class Clostridia; order Oscillospirales; family Ruminococcaceae; genus Yanshouia. The sequence continues at coordinate 8,045 of DALYYK010000063.1, forward strand.
ATTTTTGGAACAACTTTGTATCTTATTGCAAGGAGCATGGACGCAACACCGATATCGCATCACGCAAACCGTCCTATGACGATTGGTATGATATTACTGTTGGAAGTCGTGATTATCATCTATTCTTCCAGCTGGTTCGAAAGAAGATACTGCGAATCGGTATCTACGTATATCGCCAAGAGGACTTTGCACGGCTTGAATCCCGTAAAGAAGAAATCGAGATGGCATATGGCTCTGCGTTGGAATGGTATACTAGCCGAGACAAGAGCGTTGCTAAGCGGATTCTACACTCTGTTGATGCTGACATTCACAATGCAGGGTTGTATGGTCAACATTTCAATTGGCTTATAGAGCAATTTGATAAGCTGGCGACAGCTTTGCGTAGTTCTGATTTGGAAGGTTTTACCGATGAAACCACCTCATCCACCGGCAAAATTACTCCGCAGATGGTCGAAGCGGCTTATGAAGTCTCAAAAAAGGTCTATAGTGGGGCATTAGGACGCACCGAGGGACGCGATGAGATCGTGCAGCTCACCGGTATGGCCTCCGGCTCTGCATCAGATTTCATCAGCGACTTTATTTGCATGATGGATGGAAAGGTCTACGCCCGCACGCTCAATGAATATGCGACACGCTACTTTTTAGAGCAGATCCGGCAAGATTACGGCGAGGCCTCTTTCAAAAAAGCGTTGGATGCCTGCAAACAGCACGCAGCCTATTATGCCACACTGGGTCATGGCAGGCTTGCGTATGTGGAGCGTATGGTTGAAGAGTATATGAAATAATAATCTGTTATGGGAGGAATGGCGCAATGGCTTTACACCCAGTTTATGAGTTTTATGCCGAGTTAAGCGATTTCAAGCCGAAAATATGGCGACGGTTTCAAGTAACCGACAATATCACCCCGGCGCGGCTGTGTTATATCATTCAGGTGCTGTTCGAGATGACGGCGAGCCACCTGATGGCGTTGGAGATTCCCTTTAATGACTTGGATATCATCCTGCGCTTTGAAATTATGGATGAGGATTTCGAGGATTTTTCAGACTCGAACAGGAATGTGAAAACCCACGATGCGACCTACGGAAATCTCCGTCGAATCGGGCTAAAGCCTGGCAGTAAGCTGAACTTCAACTATGATTTCGGCGACAATTGGTGGGTGTCACTAACCCTTGAGAAAATCTTCGAGGACAAGGATTTACCAGGCGGGGAATTGCCGCGAGTCCTTGACGGCGCAGGCTTTGGCATCGTTGAGGACTGTGGTGGCACTAGCGGCCTCGGGAATTTGGTACAGTCATTCAAGAAGAAAAAAGGCCCAGACTACAAACAGTTCAGCGAGTGGCTCGGTATAAAGAACTTCGATATTAACTCTTTTGATGTTCATGATATGAATTTTCGCCTGA
>DALYYK010000064.1:0-9433 GCA_031983305.1 Candidatus Fimivivens sp.
CGAAAATCCCGCGCCCACCCGGTCGCCCGACTTTAACCCCGCCTGCGCGAACATGCGGACTAAAAGCGCCGCCATGTCGGGGTCGGCGGCGGTGCGCTTAGCTTCTATCGCGCCGAGCGTCGTCGTGATGTCGGTATATTCCGAGCCGATCAGGCCGCTTTGCCAGATATCCTGCGCCGAGAGCGGCAACCCCAGCGCGGCGCGGTAGCCGTTGACCGCCTCAAGGCAGCGGGCCATGCGGTACCGCGCGTCAAGCTGGAGCGCATAATAATCGGTGCGCGTGTGCTGCCCCTGTGAAGAAATCAGCCCGATCGACAGGGTCAGCAATATCAGTACGACGGCCAGCAGCGAAAGCCGCTGGCGATTTGCCGCCCTCATAGCAGCGGAGCCGGCAGCACCGGCACGCCCAACCAGAGCATGACGAGCGCCAACAGCCCGGTGACGATGCCAAGCGACAGCAGCGAGGGCAGCAACCCCTGCCGCTCAAACTCATTGGCGATAATGCCGGGCACCAGACAGCCGATCAGCCCGGGCGTCTGCCCTAGTAGGCCGCTGCGCGACAGCAGCAGGTTTACCGCAAACGAGAGCAGAATCATCACGGCAAAACGCCGCCGTCCGTAGAGGATCATCCAGCGCGAAAGCAGCCGGACGGCGCCCCAGGTCAGCAGCACCACCGCAAAGGTATAGCCGATGCGCTCGGGCGTTTGCAGGCAGAGCGCCAAATAGCCCGCCACGACGAGACCGGCGGGGGAATAGCCGGTCAGCTCGTAGAAAATAATACTCAACGCCACGCCGAGCAGCACAATGTCATGGTACAAAATCGCTTCCCTCCGTTTTGACGCGGGTTATCAGGCGGTGCCCGTCGTTGGCGATGTTCCCGACGGCAAAAATGACGGTGTCCGATCCTGGCGCGTGCAGCGGTAGGCTGTCCGCCGAGGCGAAGCAGGCGAATTCAGTCTGCGGCATGCGCTTCTTGAGCGTGCGCCGCACCATACCGCGCGAAGCGCCCAACAGCCAGAGCGTCTGCGGGGCGAGCCGCTGGGCCAACAGCGTCATGTGTTGTGTGCGGTAGCCGCGGTCGGGTCGGTTGTTGATAAGCAGCACCAGTTGCTTGTCTCCCAAGTCGTGCCGGTCTTTAAGCATTTGCCACACTGCCTCGCTTGATTGCGGATCGTTGATCGAAAGCCCGTTGATAAACAGCGCCCCGCCCGGCAGCTTGAATAACGAGAGCGCGTAAGGGTCACGTTTGTACCAGCGCATACCCTGAAGTGCCGTCTGCCGACCAACACCGAGCCGCTCGCAGACGGCGAGCGCCAGCGCGACATTCTCCGCAAAATCGATATCATCGGGAATGCCCTCATCCGGCAGCGCCAGCACCGTCTCGCTGCCGAGCGTCTCAGCGTGCTGGCGAATGGTGGGCGCAGCGGCGGCATCGGCCGTAAAAACCATCCCCGCGCGCGGCACGGTGGAACAGAGAGACGCGCAAATTTCATCGAGTGTTTGGCCCATTTCGTCGGTGTGGTCAAGCCGTACGTTGGTGATAATGCCAATGTCAGCGCGCAGCATACGGTGCTGTGAGATATATTGCAAGGAGGGGTCGACCGCCATGCATTCGGCTACGAGCACCTGCGCGCCCGCTTCGGCGGCCTGACGCAAGATTTTAAGCTGCTCGCGGATGTTGGCCCGCCCGCGCCGGATAATAGCTTGTTCAACGTTATCGACGCCGATGGTCATCGGTACCGTGCCGGTGGTTTTGGTGAACACGCGCCAGCCGCCCGCACGCAGTCCCGCGTCGATTAAACGCGAAACGGTCGATTTGCCGCGCGTGCCGTTGACATAGACGACATGGGTCAACTTTTTCCGGTTACGCTGAGCACGCGCATTTTCAAGCGCCAGTGCGGCTAAAAGTACGGTGGTCAGCGTCAGAATAAGCTCTTGCAAGTCAGTTCATCCTCTCGGCCAGCATATTTCTCAATATATCGCGGGCGCAGGCTTAAATATGTATTGGCGCATCATAGGCAGCGCTCGCGCTTCGCGGCAAACCGTTGCGCTTTAGCAACGATAAATAGCCGCAAAACGAGGGCTATTTGATTATTTTATCATAGCACACAAGCTGTTTGTCAGCCAGAGAGAAATAAGAGAGAATAAGGGTGTTCAAAATTGAACATAGCTTAGTCCCTGTGTGTGGGCAGAGGTATAAGGTAAGTACCAAACATCAAAACATGAGATAAACAACCGACAAACGGACGGTGTAGTTATTAAACCTCCTTCTCGCCTGGTCGCTTCCAAAAGGCTTTAAAGCTACATGGTGGACGGATTCAGAACATTTGGATATGATCAAGCTGCTACACTGCGATAGGATAAAATAAATTCCTACTATAAAATACGACATAAAACGGGCTGTCTGTGATAAGAACATAATTACGGCGAATGGATCTGGAGCATTGGAATTTGTAAAAGGAGTCCTGTTGCTATTGGACGCAAAACCTGAAAACACTATTGCACAGTGGTACAACCTTAATAAATTTGGATTTATCATTAGCAGGGCATAAGGTCCTAGCGATAAGTCTACCGCCTAAACGGAAATAAAAAACCGGCGCTTGGCGGGTAAATGATTATTACTATTTTTAAAATAGGTATTGAGAAAGCAGCTTTGACTAAAATCAAAGTTACCGTTCCTCGGATACAGGCGAATGCGAAAAATGTAGCATCCGCCGCAGAACCGTTTGTTTAAAAAGGCAATCGGTATGCCGGATACTTACAATTGGGTCGGGAACACTAAAGCCGGAGGTGTTTCTATAATGATATCTCGAAAATCGGTCATAACGTTCGGAATGGTTGCGATTCCAATCGCAATGCATACGGCCACACAGGATAACGATATTCATTTTAACCAGCTGCACAAGGAAGACAACAGCCGCATCCGATACAAAAAGACCTGTGCCCATTGTGGTAAGGAGATCACATCGGGCGATATTGTCAAGGGCTTTGAGTACGACAAGGATCGGTATGTTGTCGTTACAGACGAAGAAATTGAAAAGATCAAGACAGAAAAGGAGAAATCCATTCAGATATTGCATTTTGCCCAGCTCAATCAAATTTCGCCGGTCTACTACGACAAAACCTATCAGGCTGTGCCTGAAACGGGCGGTGAAAAAGCCTTCGAGCTGCTGCGCTCCGCGTTGATGGCCGAACAGAAAATAGCCATCGGCAAAGCCGTGATGGGCACTAAGGATACGCTGATGGCCATTATCCCGCGCGAGGATGGCGTCCTCATTTCCACCATGTACTACGCCGATGACATCAAGGCACTCCAAAAGCCGTATAATAAGCCCGAGGTCTCGGAGCAGGAGCTGAATATGGCCAAAGTGCTGATCAATTCGATGGACACGCCCTTTGACCCCGAAAAATACAAGGACGAATACCAGACCAAGCTGCGTGCGCTGATCGAGAGTAAAATTTCCGGTCAGGAGGTCGTCGCCGCGGAAGCGGAGAATACCAATAAGGTCATCGACCTGATGGAGGCGCTTAAGGCCAGCGTTGAAAAAGCAAAAAAGGACAAGGAGCTGGCGTAGCCGCTGACGCAAACCAAGCGAAGCGGCGGTATGGGCGTTTTGTACCCTAGCAGCGCTGCGGCGGCGAAAAATTTATGACTGAAAAGCTTAATGCTTATAATCAAAAACGAAATTTTGAAAAAACGCTGGAACCGCAAGGCGAGACGCAAGGCTCCGCCGAACGGCTGCGGTTCGTCGTTCAGCATCATATGGCCCGCAGAGCGCATTACGACCTTCGCCTCGAATGGGGCGGGGTGCTTTTAAGCTGGGCGGTACCCAAGGGACCTTCGTACAATACCCGTGACAAACGGCTCGCCGTACAGGTGGAGAATCATCCGCTGGAATACCGAAACTTTGAGGGGACGATCCCCAAGGGGGAATACGGCGGCGGCACCGTGATGCTCTGGGATGAAGGCACCTGGGAGCCTCAGGTGGATGTCGAAGAGGCGTTGCGGCAGGGCTCGCTGAAGTTCATCCTCAAGGGCAGGCGGCTCAAGGGCAGATGGGCGCTGGTGCGCATGAAGGCAAAAGCAGGCGAGACGAAGGAAAGCTGGCTTTTGCTCAAAGAAAAGGACGAATACACTCAAAGTGACGACGGGGTCTCGGATTTTGTCACCAGCATCCGAACCGGGCGCAGCATGTGGGAAATTGAAAAGAATGCGGATGAAAAATTTCTGCAAAATCCCTTCGATCATGCCGAGGCGCAGCTGGCCCAGCTCGTGCGCACCGTTCCCGAGGGAGAGGACTGGCTCTACGAGCTCAAATATGACGGCTACCGGATTATTGCGTTTTTAGCGGGCAACCGCGTGCGTCTGCAAACGCGGGGCGGCAACGACTACACCAATCGCTTTGAAGAGGTTGCCGCTTCGCTCATCACTTGGGCCGCCGGCAGGGCGATGGTTCTTGACGGCGAAATGGTGGTCACCGACGCGTCGGGCAGGACGGATTTTCAGGCGCTGCAAAGCTATATGAAAAGCCCCCAGCATAAGAATCCAACCTATATCGTCTTTGACCTTTTGGCGCTGGATGGCGCGGATCTTCGCAGACAGCGGCTGATCGAGAGAAAAGCAACGCTCGAGGCGCTGATGCGGGACAGCCCGAAAAACCTTTACTACAGCCGACACATAAAGGGCAACGGCGGTGAGAGCTTTGCCACCGCCTGTCAATCCGGTATGGAAGGGATTATCGGAAAAAGAGCCGATTCGGTCTACACCGGAACCCGAAACGGCGACTGGATCAAGCTTAAATGCGAAAAGCGGCAGGAATTTGTCATCGGCGGCTATACACAGACGCCCAAAACGCGGGGGATAAGCGCGCTGCTGCTCGGCGTTTATGAGAATGGGGAATTGATCTACGCCGGACGCGCGGGCACCGGCCTGAGCGAGGACGATATCAAAGAGCTGACGGCAAAATTTGAGGCGCTAAAGCGGGCGCAACCCGCTTTTAAAGCCGCGCCCAAGCCCAGAACGGGTGAAGCGGTCGTCTGGCTGGAGCCGCAGTTGGTCGCGGAAATTAAATTCGTTGAATGGACCGCAGATAATCTGTTGAGACAGGCTAGCTACAAAGGCCTGCGGGCAGATAAAAGGCCTGAGGATATCAAAAGGGAACAAGCGGAGGACACGTTACAAAAGTCATCCGAAGAAGAATTGGAGCGGCCAATGGATTCAAACGATAAGAATATCATCATCGAAGGCGTCAAAATTACGAGCCCGGATAAGGTGATGTTTGACGACCCAGCCATTACAAAAGAGGATGTGATTCGGTATTACGCGCAGGTGGCGGCACGCATGCTGCCCTATGTGAACCGCCGGATTTTAAGCATTGTGCGCTGTCCCAAGGGGGTGTCGCAGTCCTGCTTCTTTAAGAAGCATCCGGGTCCGGGCAGCAAAGGGGTTATTACCATCCCGGTCACAAACAGCGACGGAGAGACGGAGGATTACTTCTATATCGAGGACGCCGCCGGCCTTGTGTCCGAGGCGCAGATGGGAACGCTGGAATTCCACATCTGGGGTAGCCGCGTGGACACGCTGGAACAACCCGATATGATGGTTTTTGACCTCGACCCCGATGAGGGAATGGATATCGGCACGGTGCGGCAGGGCGTTTTGGACGTCAAAAATATCCTCTCGGAGCTTTCGCTCGCGTCATATCTTAAAACCAGCGGCGGCAAGGGGTACCATGTGGTCGTACCTTTAGAGCCTTCGGTTTCGTGGGCGGTATTTTACGATTTTGCCAAGCGTATCGCCGAGGTAATAGAGCAGAAATGGCCCGATCGCTATACCAGCAACGTCCGAAAGGCTAAAAGGACAAACAAGATATTTATCGACTGGATCAGAAACGGCAGGGGGGCAACGAGTGTCGCCCCCTATTCGATCAGAGCTAGAAAGGGGGCAACAGTGTCAATGCCCATCGCGTGGGAAGAGCTTGACACCGTCGCGCCCGACAGCATTGATATGGCGCAAGCGCTCCGGCGGATCGCTGGTCCCGATCCCTGGCAGGGCTTTTTTCAAAATCATCAGCTGTTAAAGTAAAAAATCGCAAACACCTGACAGGGTCATGCAGCCCTAAAAATGCCATGCGGTGTAAGCCGCATGGCATCCGTTTTTTAATGGTTGTAAACCTTTTTGCATGTCGTTTTAACGCAGAATATATACAAATAGTTACAAATATAGTATCATTATCATGCTTAAAGCAATCAGAGATGTTATATTTCGCTGGGTATATGCTGGCAGTAGAAGCAAAGGTGGTGGGTACTATTAAAAAAATAAAAGTGACTGCCAAGGATGTGGCAAAGCGCGCAGGCGTTTCTGCCGCCACAGTATCGATGATTTTGAACGGAAAAAGCAGCAGTAAGTTTCCTGAGAAGACCTGTCGCCGCGTTATAGATGCCTGTAATGAGTTGGGATATGTTCGAAATGGCGTTTTCAAAACAGCGGCGCTTGACGACAAAGTATTGGTTGCCATTACCCCAACACTTTCAAATTTATACTATGTGCATATGGTGGAGGCCATGCAGCGCAGAGCCAAGGAATTAGGGTATTCCTTGTTGGCGTTTGACACATTCCGGGAGATACCGCAGGAAACCCGCATTATGCAGATTTGCAGCCAATTCCCCTTTAGGGGTGTGTTTTTTCTCTACCCGCCTGAAAATAATATGCTGCTGCAACAGGTGGGGTGGTCAAAGCCAGTCATCCATATCTACGACAAAGGCGTGCACAATAACGCTGACATTCTTGAATTAGATGGCTTCCGCGTGGGCGCGATCATCGGCGAATATCTGATTAAACTGGGGCACGAACGCATCGCTTTTATCACGTCTACCTTTGAAACAAAGCAGGTAACCCGCATTCGTCGATTAGAAGGGCTGCGATCGGTATACGAGGGCCACGATTTCGATCCGATTAAAAGCGTCATGGCCTGCTCGCCGGAGCTGGAATTGGCGGAGGCAAAAGTCATACCCGAAGGATATGAGCTGGGCTATTTGATGGCGAAACGGTTGATTGAGCGCAATGAAGATGTGACGGCGTTCGTTGCGGTCAATGACATGATTGCCATTGGTGTGATGGATGCGATCATCGATTCAGGAAAGCGCATTCCTGACGATTATTCGGTATGTGGCTGTGACAACACAAGCGTTTCAAAATATAAGGGTATCTCATTAACTTCAGTAGAAAGCTACGCAAGGCAGACAGGCCGGGAGGCTGTGGATATCTTGGTTCGGAAGATTGAGGGCGGAAATCACCTTTCTGAGCTTGAAGATAGTCCTGACGGCATTACCCGCGTGGAATATTTTCCGAAGCTCATTATCCGAAAGAGTACAGGCCCCAGAGAGAAAAGGAATTCAATTTCAGCAAAAAACGATTAGCGAAGGGTCATTTTTTTAATTTGCGCATCGCCGATAGGCGGCGCTTTTAGAGTTATCGAAAGCCGGGAACAGTGCACAGTTTCCCGGCTTTTATTTGTGCAAAACGGAGGAATTTCTATGGAATTGGGACGCCCGATAAATTGTTTACTAAATAGTTTACTTCTCTTAAATCAGGCATGGATATCTGAAAAAAGACCTGAACGAAAAAATGCGCGCCGCTTTTAACTTTTTTAAATATCGAAAATATTTAGTAAATTTAGCGGATTATTTCACTTAATTATTTACTGAATTTAAGGCGCGATCATAAAAAAAGGGTATCTCAAAATTACGTTTGCATAACTTTTGCCGGGAAGCTATGATCGATATAAAGAAATATGAGGCGTTTTTAACGTTCGTCATTGGCCAAATTAAGGGCGCCTCATATCTGCGTTTATACGAAGGACATGAAATGATCAGGCAAAATTGTGTAGGATTAAAACTGCGTCAATTTCCTACTGACATTGATATTCATGCTGGTTCTATTGAACACAGCAGGGGTATGTCCATTATGTAGGAGGCTAACGATATGCAAATGCCAAAGACGCCGATGGAATTGAATGCGTATCTGGATCGGCGCTTTACCTGTGGCTGCGGTAAGGAACATTATGCGGCCCTTCGGGCTGTCCGTGTGGGGAAGAACGCCCTGAAGGACCTTCCTGATCTCGTCAAGGCGATGGGTTTCAAGAGCCTGTATCTCATCAGCGATCCCATTACTTATGGCATTGCGGGCGAGAAATGCGCCAAGATTCTGGGGGATGCCGGCATCCGGTATAAAATTATCCAGCTGACTCACCTGGGATTTGATGAGGCGACGTTGGGTGAACTAACCATCAACGAGCCTATGGATTGTGACCTGATGGTGGCCGTAGGCACCGGTACCATCAATGACATGACCCGTTACTTCAGTTTTAAGATGGGCCGTCCCTTTTTTACCGTGGCGACCGCCGCGCCCATGGATGGCTTTGCCTCCAGCATCGCCGCCATTCAGGTCAACCATCTGAAGACCACATTCGATGCCCAGACGCCTATCGCCATCATCGGCGATACCGAGATCCTAAAGGGCGCCCCCTACCGTATGATTGCCGCGGGTCTGGGTGACCTGTTGGGCAAGTTTACTTGCCTGTGCGACTGGAAATTGGCCAAGGTCATCAACGGCGAGCACTATTGCGATAGCATCGTGGAATTAGTGGAAAGCTGCGTCCAGAATGTGCTAACCAGTGCCGACAAGGTCACCGAGCGAGACCCCGAGACGCTGGGCAACATTATGGAGGGTTTGGTGCTGGCCGGCGTGGCCATGAGCTTGTATGGCAACTCCCGCCCCGCTTCAGGCTGTGAACACCACATGTCCCACTACTGGGAGATGATTTTTGAACAGGCGGGCAAGCGCCCCGCGCCCCACGGCACGCAGGTGGGGGTGGGCACTGTACTTATTCTTAAACTGGTGGAGAAGCTGCACAAGGCGAATGTGAACTTCGATGCCGCGCGTACTGCGGCCAGGTCTTACGACCCCGTTGTGTGGGAAGAGGCCATCCGCGCAGCCTATGGCCCCGCCGCAAAAGGCGTCATTGCGATGGAGGCCAAGGCTCAAAAGAACGAGACAAGCGCTCGCCTGGCGCGTATCGATGCCATAGAGGCGCGCTGGAACGAGATTGTGGCATTGTTGGCGGACCTGCCTTCCTCCGAGGAAATAATGGACGTCCTGCGCGCTTTGAATTCCCCCTGCCTGCCCGGCGAAATTGGCGTGGACAACAGCCTGCTCAAGCAAACCTTTCTGTATTGCAAGGAGGTTCGCGCCCGTTATACCATTCTCCAAATGGTTTGGGATCTGGGGCTGCTGGATATCTTGTCCGATGAAGTTATAGCCGACCTTGAGGACATCGCTGCTTGTGATGGCCAAAAATCATTTTAACCTGTTCGCCGTACCGCCCCCAGCTTTACCAATACGATAAAGTGACATTATGTTGAATCGCACATT
>DALYYK010000065.1:0-9424 GCA_031983305.1 Candidatus Fimivivens sp.
AGACCGATTCACAAAAAATACAGAACAACATGCCGAAAATCCAAGTGGAGCTCTTTTTTAAAAAGAGCTGGACGACGCTCATCATCAGCGCCATCATGAGCATGCCAAGCAAAAAGGTCGTCGGGAAGACGCGATGAACAAACGGCACATAAAGCATGTTATAGACCACAACGACCGGGGCCGCCACGGGAATCAGCAGGCCGATGTAAAACAATACGGCGCCAAAGGGCTCTTTTTTCCACATAAAGCTGCCCGCGATGATCGACTCGCGCAGCCACGACCGCTTCCAGCGCATCTGCTGCTTCAAAAACACCCTATAGCGGTTGGGTACAATCGTCGCGCAGACGGCCGTGTCTTGATAACAAGTGCGATATTTTTGCAAAATAAAGTTGGTCATACTGCGGTCGTCGCCAAAGGTTGCCGTTCTGCCCAAAAACTTCTGGTTCAGCCAGGCATCCATATGCTCCATGACACATTCCTTACGGTAGCAGGACAGCGGGCCCGAAAGACAGGTCACCATGTCAAAAATGGACTCGGCGGCCTTCATGATGCGAAAGGCGATATAATAACGCACCGCCTGCATTCGGGTCAGCACGTTCGTAAAGGTGTTTGCCACGTCGGTGCGCCCTGAGACGCCGCCCATCTTCGGATCCTGAAAGGGCATGACGAGATTGCGAATGGCATAAGGGTCGACAAAGCTGTCGGAATCGACAAACACGACAAGATCGTGCTTAGCCTCTAAAACACCCTGTGCCAGCGCGTGCCGCTTGCCCATATTCTTGGGCTGTACAATGTATTTGACGCGCTCTCTTGTTTTAAAGCGCGCCCCTTCCGAATAGAGCCGGTCGATGATCTCCCGAATTTTTTCCACCGACCGATCGGTAGAACAGTCGTCGACCACAATAACCTCGAGCTGATCAACGGGATAATCCTGATTGACGCAGCTGACGATCGTTCTTTGTATCCATTCCTCCTCGTTAAAGCAGGGAACAATGATCGTTACACCGGGTGTAAAATCCATGTTGACCGGCGTCGACCGATAAAAGCTGCCGAACAGATAACGACTGAGCAAAAACGCCGCTGTGAGGATGCTGTAGGAGTAGAGCATCCAGTTAAATTTAAAATAAACAACGCTTTCTGCCCGCATTAAGAGAATAAAGCCCACGATAAAAAATAAAAACAGACTGGAAGCGGCCAGTGCGTGCTTATCCTTATGCTCAACCGCATAGCGGCCCAGCTCCTGCTCAAACTCAAGGCCGCAAAAATAAGTGCCCGCGTCGTCGGTAAAGGCCCTGACAACCTTGGCGGATATCTTGACCCGCATTTCGTAGCCTTCGGGCATCGCGCCCGCTTTGATGCGGAATTTAAGCGTAATCACCTCGGCCTTGCACAGCGTGTCAAGCTGCGCCTCGTTTGACAGCCGCAGCAGTATGCCGGTGGAGGAGATGTCGACCGCCTGCACGCTCAGCGACGCTTTGCGGCCGTAAGACAACCGGCATTTCGCACGAACCCGAATGTCCGCCCGATAGCGGATGCCGACCTTGCTTTTCTTGATATATTCCTCGTAGTCGGCCTGGTCTGTACCGCTGCCGCCGCGCCGGTCAAGGTTGCTTCTCTCTCCACTCTCGTCCGGCACATGGGCCAGAAGTCGACGATCCTGCCGGGGGTTTGGCAGGGTATCCGAAAGCGCCTTCTTGTTGCCTGCGCTCTTTGGCGCAGCTGTGATCTGCATGCTTTGTATGCCCCCCTTTGCTTCTCGTTTAGATAATCTGGAGATTAAAGATAGTCGCTGAGTCTGGCGAAGGTAAATCTGCTGCCCGCAGGCTGCGCCGCGTTCCATGTCAGGAACCGATCAAGCGCCTCGGGCATGTGAACGGCCGTATCAGACATATGCATAACGACAATGCTGCCGGCTGAAATCTGTCGCGGTTTATCTTGACCGCCGACCGCCATTCCCTGTGTCAGACGCTCAAACAGCGCCTGCGCGCTCTCGGCGTTGTAGTCCCCAGTGCTAAAATCGCCGCTGACACTATAAGTATAGCCGCAATCGAAGATCGTTTCCAGCCCCTTTTTGCTGACAGCCAGCGTCGGCGGCCTAAACAGCGTGGTCAGTATCGGTCTGCCCCGCTCATTTTTCATATCGCCCACAATGCGCTGCATCGTTTGGTAGGACAACACAATATCCTGCCCGAGCGCCTGAAGCTGCGCGGGGGTCAATCCCTCAAAGACGTTGTCGCCCACGTAATTGGCCAACGGCAGATGGTTGTCGGTATGGCTGGCAATTTCATGCCCCTGCGCGCCGATAGCACGCAGCAGGTTGGGATTGGCGTTGACATAGGCGGTCCGGATAAAAAACGTCGCCTTGACCTGATGCTTTTGCAGCACGTCGAGCAACTGGTTGATCGACCGGTCGGTGCCCCAGTCGTCAAAGGTCAAAAAGACGACATTGGCGCCCTTGGTGTTGATCTTACCGGTCATATCCAGCATCGGGACCTCTTTTGCCGCAAAGCCGGGCAGCTGATTGACCGTCGACACGTCGGGATTGCCTATATATCTGGCGTGGATGTACCGGTACTGCTCCATCGCTGTAAGATTTTGCAGATGTCCCGCAAAGATTTTATTGCGAACTTCAGGCAAAATACGGTTGTCGGGCACTGGGTAGATATAGGTTCCCGCCCCGTTTAAAAGGCGCGATACCCCCTTGAGCGCGTAGACGGCACCGCTGGTGATGTTCGCCGTATTTTTGAGCACGCCGGTGTATAGCTGTTGCAACACCTGCGCGGCCAGACCGCTGTCCAGCTCGTTATAATCCAGTCTGAAGTAAAGAATCTGTCCCCGCCGGATCGTATAGTTGGCGCTTTTAAACAGCGTTTGAATCAGCGTCTGCGCGCCGCCCCGCTTGCCGCTGGTATCGACAACGGTGGAATAGCCAACCAGACGCAACCCCATGGCCGAAACCGCCTCACGCACCTCTGTGGACGCCGCCTCGTGCACCTGACTCGCAAGCTGGACATCAATATTGAAGCGCAGCTTCATGAGGTCGCTGACGACATAAAGCTGCTCGCAGACCGAGGCGTAATCCAACCCTTGCCGGGGCAAAATCGCCGCGCCAATCTCGTGACCCGCATCAAGAATGGCTTTAATCGCGTCGGGCCGCTCCTTGATGTCGGCCTCCGAGATAAAGAAAGTCCCCTGCGCGCCGAGCCGCTTCATCATGGCCAGAACATTATCCAGCGCCTCGCGGTGTGAAAGGCCGTAAAAGGTTAGCGCCGCCGCCCGCTCGGTCGTATAGACCATATCGATCTGGCTCGCCAGCCGGTTTTGGTTCTGCTGCCGGAGCTGCTGATATTGCGCCTGCCGCGTCTCCTTATCCAGCCCGAGAGCCTGCACCGCTTTGAGCGCCGTGGGCGAGACGACTTGATAACCGGCTTCTTGGGCGGCCTTGAGCACCCATTCAACGACCTGTAACATCCGTTTTTCAATATCGTCGACTGTTTCGACGTTGATACCTGGCTGCCGCTTGCCGGGATCGCGGTCATGCCTTTCGTATTCCTCCTCGTCGAGCGTACCCGATAGCCGAACGGTCAGAAGGCTGCCCCGCTCGAGCCGAGAGACGTACCCCAACGCGGCCTCATAGTCCTTAAAACTTTGGTAGCCAACATATTTATCGCTTTGCACAGCGTATTGAAAGCCGGCGGCGGACGCAGCCGACAGAACCGTGTCGTCATAGACGGTCGAGCGGCATTTAAGCAGTTCGGGGGCATTGCCCAGAATATCGCCCAGAATAAGCTGCGCGTGGGCTAAGTCGGCCACAAGCTCCTGACTGCTCTTTTGCTCCATATGGGTTGAGCCATACAAGGTCCCACAGCCGATCGACTGTCCTTCTTTGGCAATTTTAAGAACGGTGTCTATATTTTCCGCCGCCTCCATGCCGGTTATAAAAAAGGTGGCTCCCGCCTGATGCTGCTCGAGCAGCGAAAGCACCCGCGCCATAGCGTCGGGGGAAGCAAAGCCGTCAAAGGTCAGCGCGATGACCTTATCTACCGCCTCAACGCCCGAGAGGATGGCGGCCTTATCCAAAGGATGCGCCGCAAGCCGGTCTAGCGCCTGTTCGACAGCGCCCGACGCATCGTATTTTACGCTCATGACGGGAGCCGAGACTGTTGTTTTGCGCTCGATGCCGCAGCCCGAAAGGCTCGACACCGCAATGGCGAACCCCAACGCCAACGCAAGAGCGCGAATGCCGTTTTTCTGAAGCTTCAAGCCTTGCTCCCCCCTCGTGTTACAGGCTCCAATAAAGGAAATCCGCGTTTTGCGGCGCTTCTTTCAAAAAAATGCTCTTAACATCAATAAGTACCCGCTGCGCGCCTGCCGTATCCCGATACCAGCCCGCCAGCGCCCCGAGCGAAAGGTCTCTGAACGCCTGATGCGCGACAGCCAGCACAACGCAGTCGGCGTCGCGGATATCCGCCATAGTCACAAGGCGAATGCCCAGACTGTCAAAAACCTCATCCGCGTCCACAACAGGGTCGGACATCAGGACTTCAACATCATATTCCCGCAGCCGCGCGGCAATGTCGGGCACCATCGTATTGCGCAGGTCGGGGCAGTTCTCTTTATAAGAAACACCCAGAATATACACCCTGCCGCCCTTGACCGGACGATCGGCCTTAATCATCTGCCGAATGATCACATCCGCGACATCATAGCCCATCCGGCTGTTGATCTGGCGGCTCTTTCGCACCAGACTTGCGCGGCCATGCACCTGCTGCGCCTTTTGAATCAGGTAATAAGGGTCGACACTGATGCAGTGGCCGCCCACCAGCCCGGGACGAAAGCCCAGCGCGTTCCATTTGGTGTTCATGGCCTCAAGCACCTCCGCTGTACGGATGTTCATGCGGTCCAAGGTCAGGGCCAGCTCGTTCATAAAGGCGATGTTGACATCCCGCTGGGCATTTTCCGCTAGCTTGGCGACTTCGGCCACCTTGATGCTGCCCGCGATATGAATGCCCGCCCGCACCACAATTTCGTACACACCGGCTGCTTGCAGCGCGGTTTCGGCGTCAATACCCGCCACGATTTTCGGGATGCTCTCAAGCCGGTGAACGCGATCACCCGGGTTGATGCGCTCAGGCGAATAGCCCACATAAAAATCGGCGCCGCAGTAAAGCCCCGAGGTCTGTTCCAAAATCGGAATGCAGATATCTTCGGTCGTGCCCGGATAGACGGTGGATTCAAACATGACCGTAGCGCCGCTGCGCAGATTCCGCCCGATGATGCGACACGCGCTCTCAATTGGCGAAAGATCGGGCAGATTGTTTTTATCGACCGGCGTCGGCACCGCGACAATCAGAAATACTGCCTCGCGCAAGCGGGTTTCGTCGTCGGTAAAATCGACCGCAGTATCCGCAAGGGCCGTGGACCCGACCTCATTGGTGGGGTCGATTCCGCTTTGGTAGCGTTTAATTTTTTCGGTGCTGATGTCAAAGCCGATGACGCCGATTTTCTCGGCGAAAGCGACAGCCAGCGGCAAGCCGACATAGCCCAGCCCCACAACAGCAAGCTTTTCTTGCTTGTTCAGTAATCTTTCAGCCGTAGACATAGCACATCTCCCGTTGATTGTCTGTATCCTCACATGATAAACCGAATTGATAGAAGGCGACTTTCGCCCTAGAAAACGCCCCGCCCGATAGGGCCGTATCGACCGCCGCCCGTGCACTCCGTCACCGATACATTCAAATAACTTGCTGTATATTTAGTACAATTTAGTGACCCAAAAGCGCACATTTCAATTGTTTTCAGTATATACGCTCGCTTTACAGATGTCAATTGGGAACATGGTAATACCATCCACCACCCTATGCGGCGGCAGCTGAGGATGTGACGACATCAGAGAATAACCGTACCGCATCATCCAATTATTTGGAAATAGCATTCCAAAAATCCCCTAAACGTGTATAATGATATTTATAGAAAGGGGGATCGCTTTGATTAAAAACGTTGTATTTGATATGGGAATGGTTTTAATTGATTTCACGCCTATAAAGGTCTGTCAACGATTTACCGATAACGCGCAGGACGCGACAGCCGTCGCCAGTGCGCTGTTTGACTGCCACGAATGGTACTTAGTGGATATGGGCACGATCACCGAGGAGGCGCTTCTGGCGGCAGCGCAAAGCAGGTTGGAAACCGAAGCGCAGAAAGAGGCGGCGGCACAGTGTCTGCGGCATTGGCACGACTACGCACTGACGCCTAAGGCGGGCATGGCCCAGGTTGTCAAGATGGTCAAGGAGAAGGGCTGCGGCGTCTATCTGCTTTCAAACACCAGCACGCGCATCCACACCTTTAAACATATGATTCCAGGGATTGCGCTGTTTGATGGTATCGTGACCTCGGTGGAGGAAAAGTGCGGCAAGCCCAGCCGTGAATTTTATCAAAGGCTATTTGATAAATACCGTCTAAAGCCCGAGGAGTGCTTTTTTATCGATGATATCGAGATCAACATCGACGGCGCAAACCGCTGCGGTATGGCCGGTTATTGCTTTTCAGACGGCAACGTCGAACAGCTAAAGCAGGCTTTAATACAGGTTCTGAGTGCCTAAATGGCCGTCTGACGCGTCTGCGACTATAAAATAAAACGGAATCGCAACAAGTCCCGCAGGGCTTGGCTTGAGATTCCGTTTTTGCTTTTCTGCAGCAGGTTGACGTGTCGCCCCTGATTGGAACGCCATCTTGCCTGCATGCGCTCGACATTAAAGGAAAGCCGGCACATCCCAACCATAAGTTCAACCGCGATCAGAGCGTGTCCCTGTCCCAATTTAGTCCGCAGTGCCTTTTGACGCCGGCCCTTGGCGCACACCCGCTGATATTATTGACATTGGCGCTGATATTCCGACGGCGACATGCCGACCGCTTTTTTAAAGGTGCTGCTAAAATAAGCCAGGTCGCGATAGCCGACCTTTTCAGTAACCTCATAGACCCTGTTGCGGCAGTCGCGCAACATCTGCATGGCGGCATGGATGCGATAATTGGTGATGTAGGAAGAAACGGTATAGGCCGTCTCTTTTTTAAAGATATGGTTGAGGTGGCTACTGCTGATATTGAGCGAGTCGGCAATATGACCGGCGCTGATCTCAGGGTCGCCGTAATTTTGCGCAATAAAATTGATCGCTTGCATAACATATTTGCTCTTGGCTGTCTCCGAAACACTGCGGATGCAATTGACCGGCTCATACGACAGCGCCTCGCCGCTTTTCAGCCCTACGATTTTCTGGATGGCCTGTTCAAGGTCGCCGTCGTGGAACGGCTTAAGCAAATAATCCACCGCGCCCAGCTTGATGGCCGACTGCGCGTAAGAAAAGCTGCCGTAGGCGGTCAGAATGATGACGTGCGCCATATTGCCCCGCTCGCGCAGCAGGCGCACCATCTCAATGCCATCCATGCGGGGCATCTTGATATCGGTAATAATAATGTCGGGATGAAAGCGCTCCATCTCCCGGATGCCGTCCTCCCCGTTGGCGGCCTCGCCGACGACAACGCAGCCAAGCGCGGCCCAGTCGACCGCAAGCACAATGCCGCGCCGCACCAGCTCCTCATCCTCAACAACGACAATCTTCAGCATGGGTGCTCCCCCCCACTTTCACAAAATCGGAATCGTAATGCGTATACAGGTCCCCCCCGTGCTGGGTTGCGCAAATTTTAAGCCACGCTCCTCACCGTAGTGCATCCGGAGTATGGCGTCGATATTATAAAGTCCGAGGTGTTTTTTTGCGGGCAGCTCGCGCGAGAAAAACCGTTGCAGGCTCTCATCCGACATGCCGCAGCCGTCGTCGGCGACGGTGATCACGAGATCAGACGCAATGCGCTGCACCTCCACAAGAACGCGCCCACCCGCACAATGCTCAAAGCCATGGATAATCGCGTTTTCCACCAGCGGCTGCAACAGAAGCTTAGGGATCAGAATATCCCTTAACGACTCGTCAACGCGGACCTAAAACTCGAATTTATCTCCGAAGCGAATTTTTTGAATCTCGACATACCGTTCGAGCAGGTTGAGTTCCTCGTCGAGCGGCACAAATTCTCTGCCTGAGATGCTCTGGCGCAGCACGTCGGCGAGATCGGTCGCAATTGTCGCAATCTCAGGGATGGCGTTGATCTTGCCCATCCACTTGATGGTATCGAGTGTGTTGTATAAAAAGTGCGGGTTCAACTGCGCCTGCATCATGCGGATGCGCGTGTCATTAAGCTGCTTTTGGCGGTCGAGCGATTCTTCAAGATGGCTTTTGAGCCGCTTGACCATGTGGTTAAAACGGCCCGCCAGCTGCCCAAGCTCATCGGTGCGGTCATTTTGAATTCGGACATCAAGATTGCCGTTCTGCACCTCTGACATGGCGTCGTTGAGCGCCTTGACCGGCTTAAAAAATTGCTCGCTCATATGTAGGGCAAATGCGACGCACATAAAAACCGAGAGCGCCATCATGACACCGGCGATAAAAAACAGGCTGTTGAGCGTTTTGCCGACAAGCGGCTTGAGCTGTTGTATCAGGATGAAAAACCCCGACCGCTCGTTCTGCCGGACCTGATAGATATAATCGTTACTGGGGTCGGACAGCGGCGCCCCCTCCAAAACCTGTCGGCGCAGCAACGGCAGCATCCGTTCGCCCAAGGCGCTCTGAGAGCTATAGACCGGCTGCCACAGGCTATCCACAATCGCGATATTGCCGGTCTGCCCGTATTTTCCGTTGAACAGCCGCTCAAAATTGCGGCTGCGCATCGACATGACGACATAGCCCAAAAGGCTGTCGTCGGTTTTGATCGTCCTGGCCGCGCGCAGGCGCTCGCGCTGGTCGCTTGGGCTGCTGGAATAAACGCTCCGATA
The DNA here is from genome assembly GCA_031983305.1 of Candidatus Fimivivens sp. Taxonomy (GTDB): domain Bacteria; phylum Bacillota; class Clostridia; order Oscillospirales; family Ruminococcaceae; genus Yanshouia. The sequence continues at coordinate 8,879 of DALYYK010000065.1, forward strand.
CACGATGTTGCCCTGTGTCTCGGCGGCGTGCAGAATACCCCAATCGGTCGGCAGCAACATACTGACCGCGCCGATAGCGGTGGAATACCGCAGCGCGCCGTCGACATCATAAATCGAGAAATCAGCGTCGCTGCGCAGCTGCGCGCAGGCGGTGTACAGCACGCTGTAAATGTCCTGCGGTGTAACGTCGGCGCCACCCTCGAGCGCACTGGCCACAAGCGGGTGCACGCCCAACTCGGTCATGACTCGCTCGCAGGCTTCGAAAAGCCGGTCGGCATCCTCGGCGATGATTGCTATCTGCAAGGCGGCGGATTCGCGCGCATCTCCAATCAGCGCAATTTTAAAAACGCTGAGCATCAAAAGAGTGCACGCAAACAGCGGGATAATGCCGATGACCAAAAAGCCATACAACAGCTTGGTGCGAAAGGAGGCGTTCAGAAGCTTCTTCATTTTGGCGCCTCCTTAAAAAGCGCCGCCCATTGCTGGCTGAAGGGCTCTTTCTGGGCGCTGGCCCATCCAATGTCGTAATCGACAATCTTAATCTTA
>DALYYK010000066.1:0-7457 GCA_031983305.1 Candidatus Fimivivens sp.
CGACGCCGTCGGCGGAGGTCTTACCGATGAACTGCGACGTAAAGGCCTCTTCGGCAACTCTACTGCCAAGGCCCTCGGTTTCAGCGCTCTTGTCAACAACGACACCGATCACGTTGTCGGCACCGTCAAACAGCACCGCAATGGTCAGATTGCCGCCGTAGCCCTTGGCCGTGCCAAACACGACATTGCCCGCGCCGCCGCACTGAAGGCCGCCCGCCACCTCTTTAAAGGTTGCGTCGGGATAATATTGCGCCAGCTTTTTCTCGGTCAGGCCGATGGGGTTCTCAACGGTGCCGCCCTGCGCAACTTTCTGTGCGGCAAAAGCCTTCTCAACCGCGCCAATAAAGCATCTGGACGAAATCGTCGCGCCGCCGATAGCCGAAACGCCGCTCAGGGTATCATCCTGCCCGGGGAACTGGCTCTGGAACTTCGGTTCGGACACCTTGGAGCCGAGGCCCGCCGTCTCGCCGTGCGCCAACACCTTGCTGCCGGTGATTTTGCCGTCAGCGTCGATGCCAACAATGATCTTCATGGTGCCGCCGTAGCCCTTGCCCTCGGCAATAACAACGGTACCGGTGCCGTTGGTGGCATTGTACACCTCTGTGACGCCCTCGGGCAGACCCTCAAGCTCAAGCAGCTCAAAGCCGTCGGCTGCGGGCAGCACTTCTTTTCTGGCAATTTCAGCATTGGTCTTTTCGGTCTGCTCAATAATCGGGGTGGTCGCCTGCTCGGTAAATGCCAGCGCGGTCGTGATCACCAGACAGATAACGGTGAGCACAGCAATCGGCATGACAAAATCATTTTTCGCGTTGCTCATTTCGCAGCACCTCCCAAAGCTTTATTCCGGGTGAGATTCGAAATATGCGGCGCTAAGATATTCATCAGCAGAATCGCGAAGGAAACACCCTCGGGATAGTTGCCGAACACACGGATCAGCACGGTCAGAAGGCCGCAGCCGACGCCGAAGATGACACGGCCCTTGGGCGTCGGGGGCGAGGTGCTGTAGTCGGTCGCCATAAAGATGGCGCCCAGTAGCAGGCCGCCGGCCAGCGTGTGGTAAACAGGGCTCTGGCCCAGCAGCGCCGTAAGCACCGCGACGGTCGCGATAAACGAAACGGTGATATGCCAGGTGATGACCTTGCGGTAAAGCAGGTAAACAAAGCCCAACAGCAGCGCAACCGAGCTGACTTCGCCGATGCAGCCGCCAATCTGGCCAAGCGCCATACGGGCAATCGAGGGCAGCTTATCGGTCTGGCCCGAGGCCATCAGGCCCAGCGGCGTCGCGCCCGCAACCGCGTCGGGATAGCCGGTCACCCAGTCGGTCATCGGACCGGTGAAGGAGATCAGCAGCACGATACGCGCGGTAATGGCAGGGTTTGCAAAGTTCTGGCCGATGCCGCCAAACAGCTGCTTGACAACGATGATGGCCACGATGGAGCCAAACGCGGCCATCCACAGCGGGAGGCCGACCGGCAGGTTATAGGCGAGCAACAGGCCGGTGACGGCGGCGGAATAGTCGCCGATCGTCACAGGGCGGCGGCAGCCCTTTTGGAACACATATTCAGCGCCGACCGCGAAAGCCACGCAGACAGCGACAAGCAGCAGTGCGCGCACACCAAAGACAACAACAGAAACCAGCAGCGCGGGCACCAGCGCAATAAGCACATCGCGCATGATCGACTGGGTCGTATCGTTGTGACGAATGTGCGGAGAGCAGGTTACGATCATTGGATTACTCACTGTTTTTTCACCCCTTATTTTTTCTGCGAAGCTTCTCGGACCATCGCCTTGGCAAGCTTGTTGGTCAGCACGAGTTCGCGTTTTGCCGGACATACGAACGAGCAGCAGCCGCACTCCATGCAGAGCATGACTTTAAGCTCATTGAGCATGTCAATATTCTTGATCTTAAAGGCGTGCTCAATAGTTGCCGGCATCAGGTCGACCGGGCAGGCCGCCACGCAACGTCCACATTTGATGCAGGCGGTCGTGGGCGCCAAAGTCGCTTCTTTTTCGGCAAAGGCCAGCACAGCGTTGTTGTTCTTGAGCAGCGGAACCTCGTCGTTGGGTACCGCGATGCCCATCATCGGGCCGCCGTAAAGAATCTTTTTGGGCTGGGCCTTGTAACCGCCGCAGAACTCGAAGATCTTGGCAATGGGGGTGCCGATGGGCGCAATAACATTGCCCGGCTTGGCAACGGCGGAGCCGTCGACGGTCAGGCACTTTTCAACCAGCGGCATGCCGGTTTCGATATACTTGGAGATAAACGCCAGTGTTGTGACATTGATGACGATACAGCCGACGTCAAGCGGCAGCTTGCCCTCGGGCACGTCGCGGCCGGTGGCGTTGTGGATAAGCACCTTTTCACCACCCTGCGGGTAGAGAGAGGGCATCGCCATAACCTCAAAGTCGGGGTCGTTGGCGGTCTTCTCCTGAAAAAGCTTGATGGCCTCGGGCTTGTTATCCTCGATGCCGAGGATGGTCTTTTTCTGGCCGACAAATTTCTTGAGCAGTGCGGCGCCCTTGATGATGTGGTTATAATCGTCGATCATCGTGCGCAGATCGGAGGTTATGTATGGCTCACACTCCGCGCCGTTGATGAGAAGATAGTCGACCGCGCTCGGACTCTTGACCGACAGCTTGACCGTTGTCGGAAAGCCCGCGCCGCCCAAACCGACCAGTCCGCTTGCGCGCACGGCGGCCAAAAACTGCTCGGTGGTCTCGACAACCGGCGGAACAACCGTCTCCGCGATCTCCTGAAGGCCGTCGGCCTCAATGACAACAGCCTTTGCCACGGCGCCGTTGCTCATGAGCAGCTCGTCAATTTTGACGACCTTACCTGATACGCTCGCATGAATGGGCACGCTGACAAATCCCGCCGCTTCACCGATTACCTGACCGACCTTGACAAGATCGCCCGCCTTGACCACAGGCGTGCATGGCGCTCCGATGTGCATGTTCATCGGAATAGTGACCTTGTCGGGAGTCGGAATGCGCTGTGCCGCGCACTCTGCGGTGTTCTTGTGGTGAGGCGCATGGACACCGCTCAGTCTTTTAATAGACACTGATGTTTCCCCCAATACTTAAAAAGTGTGTTATTTGATAGCCCCATTGACGTTTTTTAAATAGGGCATAACTAACCGAAGTAAAATTCCCGTGATAAGACCCATCCCGACGCCGGAGAGGATCATGACGGGCAGATAATAAAAGGTATAGGCCGATTTTAGAATAACGGCCGCTAAAACAAGCTGGCCGACATTGTGCGAAATGGCCCCGACAATGCTGATAAGCCGGTCGCCCAGCCCCGGCAGCCGCTTGAAAAGCAGCATGAGGCAGACCGAGCACAGCCCGCCCGAAAGGCTTAATGCCGCGCCGACCACGCCGCGGGTGAGCAGCACAAACAGCGCTTTGAGCACCGCAACGGCAAATGCCGTTCGGGCGCCCAGAAAAAACAGGCAATACATTGTCACGATGTTTGACAGTCCCAGCTTGACGCCAACCGGCAAAAACGGGAGTGCTGGCAGCATCGACTCAAAAAAAGAGAGCACCAGCGCCATCGCCAGCATCAGGCCGGGAAAAGCCACCCGATAGGCCCCTCGGTGTTTTGGCGGCACCGGCATTTCTCCCCTCTCAAAAGTTGAATTTATAAGCGGATTTCTGGGTGTTGACGGTCAGTCGCGTCTGAAGCGGCTTGGACGCATACACCTCAAAATCCTTCGTGACGGCCAGCACCATGCAGTCGTCACGGTCAAGATACTCGCCGAGCGCCGCACTGCCCCGCATAAAGATCAGCGTGGACAGATAGTCCGCTAGCGTGCCGTCCTCCGACACAACCGTTACCGAGATTAAATCGGTGGTCGACGGATAGCCGGTGAAAGGGTCGATAATATGATGATACCGCACACCATCCTGCTCAAAATAACGCTCGTAATCGCCGGTGGTCGCCATCGTCATACCATTAAGCGCCAACGACGCGATATATTCTGAAACGTCGCCGCGCGGGTCGCGAACACCGATCACATAATCTGAGCCGTCCGGCTTTTTGCCTTGCACCATCATGTTGCCGCCGAGCGAAAGATAGCCCTGTGCGTTATTTTTGATAGCATATTGCCGCATTAAAGCGGCGGACATCCCTTTGGCGATGCCGCCGAGATCGATGCGCATGCCCGCGTCGGCGAGCATCGCCGTCTCATTGGCGTCGTCGAAAATAATCCGTCGGTAATCCACAAGCCTCTGCGCTTGCTGAATCTCCTCTTCTGAGGGAATGCGCGGGCTTTCGCCGGTCACATTCCAAGCCAGCGTCAGCGGCGCGATCGTGATATCAAACAGCCCCTGAGCCTGCGCACAATAATCCACCGCTTGGCGCAAAAACTGATAGGTGTCATGAGAAAGCGCGACGGGGTACTGTCCCGCCGCTGAATTTAAACGTGAAATTTCGCTGTTTTCTTCGTAGAGCGAAAGCTTGCCCTCCAGCTCTTTGAGCGCGCTTAAAATTTCATCATAGGTTTGCTGTGCGTTTTTGCCATACCAGCGCTGTTCAACCCAAGTATTCATGACAAAATCCATGCCCGCGGCGGTACGCGTTTCGGTCTGAGCTTTAGAAGCGGCGCATCCAATCATCATAAGCATGACAAACACAGCAAGCGCAACAGCCCCATATTTTGTTTTTTTCATTCGTACTTTTGCTCCCTGCGGTATGGATAAGCGATAGAAAAGCTTTGGCTCTTATTTAAATCATGCAAGACGCACATCCTATTTTTATCGCTTTTTGACTAAAAAGTCAAGAGAAGTTTGTTATTTACCGAACGAATAGCTGAAAATACCAATCAGAAATGTCAAAGTTTAGCCTCATTTTATTTAATTTCCATAATTAAAATTAACTAACTTTTTAAGTAGGTAAAAATAACCTAAGAGAATTGCCCCTGATTTAAATCAGTTGTCCGTTCTTGACGATCCGGCTGCTTTTTTGCGTATTCTGCGTCTGCGGGCGTAACTACGGCGCGCTGTGATAAGCAATACCAGCAATACCAGCAAAGCAATGCCGATCGCTATCAGCAGCAGCCGTTTCTGCGCTTCGGCCTTTTCAAGGCGGATTTGCGCCGCCTTCGCTTGGGCGACAGCCGCCAGAACTCCCTGGTCCCCGATGCCGTACAGGCCTTCGAGCGCCGTTAAAAAGCTGCCGTAGGTTTTTTGAACCCCCGCCTCATAATGGCCGGCAGCGAAATCCGGCTCAAGGCTCTGCTGCAATAGCACCTCGAGCGTTGTGTCAGGCAGCGCCGCTTCGAGCCCCCGCCCTTGCAGCGCGTAATAATTTTCTTCGCCGACCGCCAACAGCAATAGCAGGCCGTTATTTTTGGCGGAATCCCCTATTTGCAGGCGGTTAAACAGATCGTCAGCATAATCGCGAATCGCTGCGCCGCCCAGAAAATCGACGGTGACCACCATAAGCTGCGCGCCGGTCAGCGCGTCGAGCGCAGCGCTTCGTTCAACGATGGATGCTTCGAGTTCATCAGACAGCACGTCGGCCAAATCGCTGATATAGACTGCCGTTGGTTCATCCGGCATCTGCGCGGCGGGCGTTTGCGCTGCGGCGTGGGGCTGCAACAGCAGCGCCGTCAGCAGAGCGAGAAGGATGAACGGTATAAAAAGCTTTCGGCAATGCGTCATGGTGTGGCGCTCCCTTTGTTCTGCGGTCAACCCCTGAGATCCAGCAGCTTTTGTTTCAGCTCCGTCTCAAGGCCATGCAGCTCGGTTTCGATGGCGCGGCGCTTTTCCCGGCCCTGCGCCTGAATCTGCTGTACCTCGTCCAGCGTGCTGATCAGCATCGTATTGGTATTTTTGAGCGTTTCAAGATCAACGATACCACGCTCAGCTTCCCGCGCAGTTTCAATCGTGCCTGTTTTGAGCATCTCGGCGTTTTTGCGCAGCAGCTCGTTGGTCATATCGGATACCGCGCGCTGTGCTAGCATCGCCTGTTGCGAATGCGCAAGCCCCAGCGCCAACACCATCTGGCTCTTCCACAGCGGAATGGTGTTGACGATGGTGGATTGAATCTTTTCGGCCATCAGCGTGTTGTTATTTTGCAAAAGACGAATCTGGGGCGCCATCTGAATCGACACCATGCGGGTCAATTCAAGGTCGGAAATCTTCTTCTCAAAGCGGTCGCACAGGTTGCCAAAGTCGTTGGCCTCCTGTGCGTCCTCGGGCAGGCCTGAAGCCCGCGCCTTCTCTAAAAGCGACGACAGCGTCGTCTCGCGCGACTGCGCCAGCTTCTTCTTGCCCGCCAGAATATACATCGAAAGCTCTTTGAAATACGAAAGGTTCATATCATAGAGCTTGTCCAGCGTGGAGATATCCTTTAAAAGCAGCAGCTGATGCCCCTCGAGCATCCCCGCGATCTTCTCAACGTTCTGCTCGGCCTTACCGTAGCCGATTTTGAGTGTTTCGATACGGCTTTGGCCTTTTTTAAACAGACCCGCCAGGCCCTTGGGCTTCTCCTCGTCAAACGAAAAGCCCTTGAGCGCTGTGATCAGCTCGGTGATCATACCGCCGGTCTCGCCTAAATCTTTGGTGCGCACGTTCTCAAGTGCCGTTTCGGAAAAGCCCGCGATCTTTTTTTGCAGCGACGTGCCGTATTGCAGCACAATGTTGGAATTGGTCAGGTCGATCTTCTGGGCAAATTCGTCGATCATCTGCTGCTCTTTTGACGAGAGCAGGGCCGCCTGCGCGTCGGCAAAGGCGGGTTCCGCCGGAATAATAGCCTGTTCTGCCTGATTATTGGACATGCGCGCTTCCTCCTTAACAGCTCAATAACGTTTTGTGTTAGCCCTGATGCAACGTTGAAGCGGGGCGGCGGTTTTTGCGGCGTGCAGCGCCCGACCGCTTGGCCGCCGCGCGATATGCCGAAGGCTTTTCGGCATGCGTATCGACTATGTTTTTTTGTACAGCGGGCTTTGCGGGCCGGGCCGTCGCCTGTTTAGGCTGCTCGCCGCCGCGCCGACCGCCTGCGGGCTTTTTGGGCGCGGGCTCGAACACCTGCATCGGATAGGGGTTCTCCTGCTCGACCCGGATCTTCTTGCGGATGAGCTTTTCGATATCCTTGAGATATTCAAGCTCGTCAAAGTCGCAGAAGGACAGCGCGACGCCGTCGGCGCCCGCACGCCCCGTTCTGCCGATGCGGTGAACATAGGTATCGGGCTCGTTGGGCAGATCAAAATTGATCACGTGCGACAGCTGGTCGATATCAATGCCGCGCGCGGCGATATCGGTGGCGACCAGCACCTGCACCCGACCGCTTTTAAAGTTGCTCAGCGCCAGTTGGCGCGCGCCCTGCGACTTGTCGCCGTGAATCGACATGGCCGAAATCTTAGCACCGTTGAGCGCCTTGGATACACGATCCGCACCGTGCTTGGTACGGGTGAACACCAGCGCTGAATAAATCGAATGGTTTTTCAAAATCC
>DALYYK010000066.1:7467-9395 GCA_031983305.1 Candidatus Fimivivens sp.
CCAGATGAGCAAATCACGTTTGTTCACCTTGTCGGTCAGATAAACCGACTGGTCGATCAGCTCGACCGTTGTGGCGGGAGGCGCGACGGCTATGCTGACCGGGTCGGTCAGCATGCTGTTGGCTAACTGCTCAATCTCGGCGGGCATGGTGGCTGAAAACAGCATGGTCTGCCGCTGCTGCGGCAGGCGGGCGACCACCTTTTTAACGTCGTTGATAAAGCCCATGTCGAGCATACGGTCGGCTTCGTCAAGCACAAAGGTCTCAAGTTCTGAGAGATCCACAAAGCCCTGATTGATCAGATCCAGTAAACGGCCCGGGGTGGCCACGAGAATATCGGTGCCGCGCGCCAGCTGCTCGGTCTGCGGATTCTGAGAGACGCCGCCGAAAATGACGGTGCTTTTGAGCGGCAGCCCTTTACCGTAGGCGATAAAGCTTTCGTGTATTTGCAGCGCAAGCTCGCGGGTCGGTGTGAGTATCAAGGCGCGCGCTTTACGCTTCTGTTTGGTTGTGCCGGCTTGGTTAAGCCGCTGTAAAATGGGCAGCGCAAAAGCCGCCGTTTTGCCTGTTCCGGTCTGCGCGCAGCCGAGCAGGTCTTTGCCCATCAGCGCGGGCGTAATCGCCTGCTGCTGTATCGGGGTGGGCTGCTCATAGCCCTGCGTTTGCAGCGCGGTAAGAATGGGCGGAACAAGATTCAGTTCTTTAAATGTCATTAAGTCCTTTTTTCCTTTTTTATATTTCTCTTGCGGCGGCTTGAATGGCCTATGCCGCAAGGCAAGCTGCATAACAGCATTTTAATGAATTTAAACGCGCCGCTTTGTCGGCGATGCGTAAATTAAAAATATCCACAATATTTTTAATAGTTTATAGTATAGCACAACTGTGCGATAAATAATAGCGTTATGTTATAAATGCGTCGATCTTGTCGATCGATGTTTGTTGTTCCTTCGATCGGCAGTCGCGATTCTCCCGTGGTATATCGGTGTTTGGATTTATCGGTTCGCGCTTTGAATCTGTGAAAATCCGCAACAAAAATATCAGGTATCCATCCTTCGTTTCAGGTATGATAGGGTTGTAAGGAGGCATCAGGCAATGAATATGCTCGCGCAATTCAACGAAGCTATGGCATATATTGAAAACCATTTGCTCGATACGATTGACCCACGCCAAATTTCTCGAATAGCCGGATGTTCGGAATACCATTTCCGAAGAATGTTTTCTTTCCTCTCCGGCATGCCGTTGGGCGAATATATCCGCCGCAGAAGGCTGTCGCTGGCCAGGGAACTGCTGCAATCGGCGCAGAGCAAAATTATCGATCTCGCGCTGCGGCTGGGGTATGAATCGCCCGAAGCGTTCGGCAGGGCTTTTTATGCGATGCACGGCATCACCCCATCGCAGGCCAAAAAGGCGCAGACCGCGCTTAAGACCCTCTCTCCCATGACCTTTCAACTGACCATTAAAGGAGGCACAGAAATGGATTATCGCATTATTGACAAAGAGGCTTTTTACATTGTGGGCTTTAAAAAGCGAATCACCCTGCAATTTAAGGGCGTTAACCCGCAAATGAACGAGGTGGCGCAAAGGCTAACGCCTGAGATCATCGCCGAGCTCAAGGGCCTGTGTGACACTGAACCCAAAGGCATGCTCAGCGTTTCCGCCAATTTTGAAGATCGCACTGAAGAAGGCTCGGAACTCGACCAATATATCGGTGTCGCAACCGCGCAGCTCTATAATGGAGACGGCGGCTATGACGTTTTACCCGTCGCGGCATCTACCTGGGCGGTTTTTAAGGCGGTCGGCCCCTTTCCGGATGCGTTGCAAGAAACATGGGCCCGGATATATGCCGAATGGTTCCCCTCGTCAGCTTTTGAATCGACCGAGGGCCCGGAGCTTTTGTGGAACGAATCGCCCGACACCAGCAAGGCCAATT
>DALYYK010000067.1:0-9394 GCA_031983305.1 Candidatus Fimivivens sp.
CGCCATATTTGCTTTCGGGCATTGTTGGTTAGGGAGAGGCGGCGTGCTTTGTTGGTCGACAAGCGCCGCTTCTCTTATTTTTTCAGGCTTTCGTGCACCATGTCGATTCCCTTTCGGACAATTTCCGATCTGTTCGTATCCAATTCCTGACTGCACTGATCCAGTTTTTCTAGAGTGCTTGTGTCAACTCGGATACGGAGTGTTTTGTCCTTTGGGTTTTCGGCCGGTGGACGTCCCATTTTATTTGGCTGCATCTCTTCACCTCTCTTTTTGCCGCCACAATAATTATACTTTATGTAGCCACACAAAGTCAATCTTTGCGAAAATTTTATTGTCAAAATTTGTGATAAATTTACGTAGAGCGAGTGTTTTAACCGCCTTGATGAAACCGTAACGTTTTATTGCGCTGACGCGCAGGAACGCCCCCACCCCCAACCCCCTGGCCCCCGCAGGGGACCGACGAGGGGGCTTTCACCCCCAAACCCCCTGAGGGGGCTTAAAGAATACGGTTGTGGTGATTGTATGCCCCACGTGAGGATGTTACCTTCCCACCCCAACGTCAGTGGGCGCGCATCCAGACTTGTTACGTGATTATGCGCGCCAATGTAAGTTATCTGGCCTCTTGGAGCACGGCGGCGCTTCCATCGCGCCGCCGTGCCGGGGTAGCTTTATATAGCGCATTGGGCAAACCACCTTTTAATCTCAACGTTTGTAAGCCAAGCCCCGCACGCCAAGGGCAACCGCAAAAAGGCCACAGGTCGAGGCGCTTGATTGGGCCCTTAGGGCCCCCACCGCGTAGCGGCGGCGCGCCGTACGGCGCGAATCAAGCGCCGCCTTGCCTTGAGCGCAAAACTATATCAGCAGCTAACTTAAAGCTCATTGCCGCCGTAACAGATGAACCTTTGGCATATAATCCGGGGAGAGATTCTAAAGAGAGGGGCGGCGAGCGCCCTCTCTTTAGTCGTTGGGAGAGGGGATTCCCAAGGGGGGAACCGTCGAAAGGTTCCTCCCTTGGGCGGTCTTTTTGCCTACTTTTTCTGACGGCAGAAAAAGTAGGCCCTCCGCGGGTAGCGGAACTACCTTCGGCAGTCATGCCGATAAACCCTCGCGACAGCAAAGAAGAAACCCTAAAGCCCACGGATCGGAGAAACCTTCGGCAGCATGCCGACAATCCCTCGCGTCAGCGAATAAAACATCCCAATCTAAAAGCCGGACGGCCTGCGTTACCGCAGTCTGTCCGGCTTTTGCAATTTTATCGATCAGCCAATCAATTCAATAAGCATTTCCTTGAGCATCTCAGGGTTCCCCTTCCCCTTGGTCGCACGCATGCACTGACCAACAAGGAAGCCCAGAACGTTGGTCTTACCGGCCTTGTACTCGCCGACAGCCTTTTCGTTGGCGGCAAGCACCTCAGCCACGGCGGCCTTGAGCGCCGAGGTGTCGGAAATCTGCGCCAGACCCTTGTCGGCAATGACCTTTTCGACGGTCGTGTCGTTGAACATAATCTCCTCAATGACCGTCTTGCCCGCCGTGTTCGAGATGGTCTTGTTCTCGATGGCCAGCACCATATCCGCGAGGTTCTTAGCCGTCAGCTTGGTATCGGACAGCGCGATGTTGCGCTCGCCTAAGATGCGGGCCACATCGCCGTTGAGCCAGTTGGCGACCGCTTTGGCGGGGGCGCCCAGCGCAATCGTCTCATCAAACAAGCTGCCTCTGTCCTGATTTTCGACGAGCAGGTTCGCGTCAAAGCGCGGCAGCTTGGCGTCGGTCATGTAGCGCTTGCAGCGCGCGTTGGGCAGCTCGGGCAGCGCGGCTTTAAGCGCTGCGACATGTTCTTCCGGCACGACGATGGTCAGAAGATCCGGCTCGGGGAAATAGCGGTAGTCCTGCGCGTCCTCTTTGGAACGCAGCACGACGCTTTCGCCGATCATATCGTTCCACTTGCGGGTCTCCTGCGAGATATGGCCGCCGTCCTCAAGCACCTCGATCTGGCGCGCCGACTCATAGTCGATGGCGCGAACCGCCGCCGAGAAGGAGTTGACATTCTTCATCTCTACACGGGTGCCAAACTTCTGGGCGCCAACCGGGCGCACCGAGACGTTGACGTCGCATCGAATCGAGCCCTCCTGCATTTTGCAGTCGGAGATGTCCAAATATTGCAGAATCGACTTAATCGTATCAAGATAGGCCTTGGCCTCGGCTGACGAGCGCATGTCCGGTTCGGAGACGATCTCAATCAACGGCACGCCGCAGCGGTTGAAGTCGACGAGCGAGCCGGAGAAATTATCGTCGTGAATCAGCTTTCCGGCGTCCTCCTCGATGTGAATACGCGTGACGCCAATCTTCTTGGTCGTGCCCGCGTCGTCGAGCAGCACCTCGACCCAGCCGCCCTCGCAGAGCGGCACGTCGAACTGCGAGATCTGGTAGGCCTTGGGCAGGTCGGGGTAGAAATAGTTCTTGCGGTCCTGCTTGCAGATATTGTGAATCGTGCAATTGAGCGCGTGGCCCATCTTGATGGCTGAGTTGACCACCTCTTCGTTGAGGACGGGCAGCGTGCCGGGCATGCCGCTGCAAATGGGGCAGCAGTTGGCGTTGACTTCCCCGCCGAACTGGTTTTTGCAGGTGCAGAAAATTTTGCTTTCGGTATTCAATTCGGCATGGACTTCAAGTCCGATGACGATCTCGTAATCTTTTCTCATCTTATGCGTCCCTCCTTAACCGATCGTGGGGATTTTGTTGAATCCGCCGACAAGCTTCTCGTAATGATGCGCGGCGTTTAAGAGCGTCTCCTCAGAGAAGCGCGGGCCGATGAGCTGCAGGCCGACCGGCATGCCGTCGGCAGCGGTGCCGCAAGGAATCGAAATGGCGGGCAGCGACGCGATATTCACCGTGACAGTGCAGATATCGGCGGCGTACATCTTGACCGGATCGTCGACATTTTCGCCAAGCTTGAACGCCGTAAACGGCGAGGTGGGCGTTGCGATGAGATCGCAGCCTTCAAACGCCTGTGCGAATTCGGCGGCAATCTGCTGTTGCAGCACCTTGGCGCGCTTGTAGTAGGCGTCAAAGAAGCCGGAGGACAGCACAAAGGTGCCCAGCATAATGCGGCGCTTGACCTCGTCGCCGAAGCCCTCGCTGCGCGAAGCCTCGTAGAGATCAATGAGATTTTCGACCTTTTCGGCGCGGTAGCCGTATTTGACGCCGTCAAAGCGCGCGAGGTTGGAGGACGCCTCAGCTGAGGAGATGATGTAGTAGGCAGCGAGCGCCGCATCGGTGGAGGGCAGGCTGATCTGCTTGACCGTCGCCCCCTCGGCCTCAAGCGCCGCGACGGCGCCCATGACGGCGTGCTTGACCTCGTCGGTGACGCCCGCGCCGAAATATTCCTTCGGAATACCGATGCGCAGACCCTTGACACCCTGATTCAACAGCTTGGTAAAGTCGGGGTATTCACGGTGAGCGCTCGTCGCATCGCGCCTGTCATACCCGCAGATGGCCGAATAGAGCATGGCCGTATCCTCGACGGTGCGGGCCATCGGGCCAATCTGATCCAGCGACGACGCAAACGCGATGAGGCCGTAGCGCGAGACCGAGCCGTAGGTGGGCTTTAAGCCAACGATGCCGCAGTAGCTCGCGGGCTGGCGGATCGAGCCGCCGGTATCGGAACCCAGCGCCAGTACTGCCTCGCCCGAGGCGACGGCAGCCGCCGAGCCACCCGAGGAGCCGCCCGGCACACGGGAGAGATCGTGGGGGTTGTGCGTGGGTTTAATGGCGCTGTTCTCGCAGGAGGAGCCCATCGCGAATTCGTCCATGTTCAGCTTGCCGGGCATGACAATGTCGCAGGCGGCCAGCTTGTCGACGACCGTCGCGTTATAAGGCGGCTTAAAATTATACAGCATCTTGGAGGAACAGGTGGTCAACACACCCTTGGTGCAGATGTTGTCCTTAATGGCGACCGGAATGCCCGCCAGCGGCGACAGCGGCTGACCCGCGGCGCGCTTTTTATCGACCTCCAGCGCCTTTGCAAGCGCCTCCTCACGGCAGACGGTCACGTAAGCGCCGACCTTGTCCTCAGTCTCGTCAATGCGCGAAAGCACCGACACAGCCAGCTCCACCGCGCTGCATTCGCCTTTATTCAGCATCGCGGAAAGCTCGGCGGCTGATTTCTGATACAGCATGTTCTGTTTCCTCCCTATTCTACGATTCTCGGAACGACGACGCAGCCCGCTTCGACCTGCGGTGCGCAGGCCAGAATGTCCTCGCGTCTGCATTCGCTTACAATCGCCTCGTCGGCGCGCAGCGTCATGGGATTGGCCGGATCAAGGCCGGTCACGACGCCCTCAATGGCGGGCAGCTTATCGATGATATCGATGAGTCCTTCCATCTGGCTGGAAAATTTTTCGGCCTGCTGCTCGTCCATCTTTAAACGCGCGAGCTTTGCAATGTGGTAGATATCGATCTTCATATATGGCACACCTTTCTTATCACTGATGTTTCGATATAACAGTTATTAGAGCGTTTTTTAACAGGCAAAAATAAAAGGGATTTCGGAGTCAAAATGTATGCCGGGCATTTTTGACAGGGCGACGCGCCTTATCGGCCAAATGACCCGGCGTTTGGGGCCTTTAAGACTAGCCCTCGTTTAAAAGCTGAAGCAAACCGGCCTCGTCGAGCACCGGAATGCCGAGCTGCTGCGCTTTGGTCAGCTTGCTGCCCGCCTCTTCGCCCGCGACGACATAACTGGTCTTTTTAGAGACGCTGCCCGAGACCTTGGCGCCCTGCGCCTCCAGCATCGCGGTGGCGTCATTGCGCGACAGCGTCGGCAGCGTGCCGGTCAACACAAAGGTCAGGCCCGCGAGCTTGTCCGCCACCGGCGCCTGCAGACTCTGCATGTTAAGCCCCAATGCCTCAAGCTCCGCGATCATCGCGCGGTTTTCAGGCTGGGCTAAAAAATCCACCAGGCTGGACGCCATAATGTCGCCAAAGCTGTCGATGGCGGTTAACTGCTCCTGCGTCGCCGCCAGAAGCGTCTGCATATCGCCAAAGCGCCGCGCCAAAAGCTGCGCCGCCTTCTGCCCAATGTTGCGGATGCCAAATCCGAAAAGCAGCTTTGAGAGATCGTTTTGCTTCGATTTTTCAATTGCGGCAATCAGATTCGCGGCGCTTTTTTTGCCCATGCGCTCTAAGTTAACAAGTTGCTCGGCCTTTAGGCGGTAGATATCGACCGGCGAAGCGATCAGTCCCTGTGACACCAGCAGCTCAACGACCGCTTGCCCAAGGCCCTCGATATCCATCGCGTCGCGCGAGGCAAAGTGGATAAGGTTGCGCAGTAGCTGCGCCGGACAGGCGATGTTTTTACAGCGCACCGCCGCGTCGTCGTTGTCGCGCGAGACCGAATGCCCGCAGGAGGGGCAATGCGCCGGCAGCTTGTACACCGCCGCGCCCTTGTGCTCAACGACCGACAGCACCTCGGGGATGATCTCCCCCGCTTTGCGCACCAAAACAACGTCGCCGACGGCGATCTGCTTTTCGTCGATAAAGTCCTGATTGTGCAGCACCGCGCGCGAAACGGTCGTGCCCGCCAGCGTAATCGGCTCGAATAGGGCGGTTGGCGTCAGCACGCCGGTGCGCCCGACCCGAACCTCGATATCCAGCAGCGTTGTGGCCTTTTCTTCGGGCGGGTATTTATACGCGACAGCCCAGCGGGGAAATTTTGCGGTTTTACCAAGCGCTTCACGATCTGTAAATCTATTTATCTTTACAACAGCGCCGTCGATGTCATAGGGGTTTTTGCCCCGGCTTTCGCCAATTTTTTCGATCTCTTTAATCACCGTTTCAATGTCGGTGAGCGGATGCCCCGCGTCGATGGTAGAGAAGCCCTGCGCCTTTAAAAACGCCAGCGATTCAGCGTGGTTGAGCAGCGTTTTGCCCTCGACTTGCTGGATATTGAACACAAGAATATCAAGCAGGCGCTTGGCGGTGACGCGCGGGTCCTTCTGCCGAAGCGATCCCGCCGCCGCGTTGCGCGGGTTTTTAAACGGGCGCTCGTCGTTTAATTCCTGCTGCGCAACCACCTGTGCAAAGCTGGTGAGCGGCATATACACCTCGCCGCGCACCTCTAAAAACGGCAGCGGCTCGGACAGTTTTTTGGGAATCGATTTGATGGTGCGCAGATTTTCAGTGACATCTTCGCCGACAAAGCCGTCGCCGCGCGTCGAGCCGCGCACAAAGACGCCATCGCGGTACTCGAGCGAGACCGACAGCCCGTCGATCTTTGGCTCGACCACATATTCGGGCACGTCGATTTTCTCGCGCACGCGGCGGTCAAAATCTCGCACCTCGTCGGTCGAAAAGACGTCCTGAAGTGATCCCATTTGCACCGTGTGGGTCACCGGCGCAAAGCTGTTTTGTACATCCGGCACCGCCGCGCCGACCTTCTGGGTCGGAGAGTCGGGCGTGGCCAGCTCGGGGAACTCGGTCTCGATTGACTTTAGCTCACGTGTCAGCGCATCGTATTCAAAATCTTCAATTTCGGGATTGTCATAAAGGTGGTACTGAATATTGTGATGCTCTATCTGCCTGCGCAGCGCGATGGCGCGCTGTTCGGCCTGTGTGCGTTGCATAGCTTAACATCCTTTTTGATTAAAATGCGCCGCCTATCGGCGATGCGCGATTAAAAATGTCCGCGACATTTTTAAAATCAGCCTGCATCTGGCGCGGCCATACGCCGCATTACAACAATAACATATTGTAGCATAAACTGTCGGCCATTCCTAGTATAAAATGCTATTTATAACGGATTGTTGGAATTTTTACTTATTATAATCGGCAATCAGTCCTGCGGTGTCGTCATTTTTGGTCAGGACCTGCGTAAACGATTCGGGCGACACGCCGACGATGACCGTCTCGGCCAAAATCAGGCTGGCGGAAATCTCGCTCGCGGCGGTGTAGCCGGGCAGAATCGCGATGATGTTCGCGTCGAGCTGCATGACGATCTGGTGTCGGGTCTGGTTGATGCCCGCCGAATCAAAGCGGTGGTTGAGCTGCGACTGCACAAAGCCCGCCGGAACGATCTTGAACTCGATTCTGGGGCCGCGTCCCGAGAGCACCTGCCAGCCCAGCAGCGTGCCAAGCGGAATACGGATGGTCTGGCTCTGTAAAAGCGCCAGCTGCTGCGAGGCCTCGTTGGTCATCGTTGCCTTTAGCAGGTTGAGGCGCACCATGTCAGTCTGCACCGAGGTCACCCGGCCATTGTAGTCGGTCGTCACCTTGACCAACGAATCGTACGAGACGGCGTTGCCGGTCAGCTGCGTACTGATCGCCTCGTTGATGACGCGGGTGGCGTACACCTTGGCCTGATAGGCCGCCATGGATTTTATCATCGGCCGTATCTGGGCGTCAACCGCCGCCAGCAGCCCGAATATTGTGAGCACAAAAACCAGCAGGCGAATCTTGATCGCCTGGTTGCGCCAGTCTCTGCGCGGCCACATCCGCCTGAACATGCTGCACCCCTCCCGACTGATACCGATAACACACCAAAAGCAAAGGATTCAGCGACCTGCCGCAAAAACAGCGCTGACAGTACGTCCGATGCCAAACGTAGAAATCGCCGCAGAGTGAGCGACCTTTAGTGAATATCGGTATAAGCATTTATATTCTGGGTAGGGGCGTAATAATGATGAAAGCGCGCCGTTTTAACCGGCGCGCTTTGCCTCTCACGACATCAGCTCCTTGACCGGCGCCAGTGAGACCTTGCATACTTCGATTTTATCATTCATGCAGCGGCACAAAACACTGTCCCCTGCGGCGATATGCCCACACAACAGCTCCTGTGCCAGCAGGTCTTCAATCGCGGTCTGAATCTGGCGGCGCAGCGGACGCGCGCCATAATCCGAGTCAAACCCCGCGCGGGTGATATAGCTGATGACATCGGGCGAGAACTCGGTTTCGATGCCGATGGCCCGCATGCGCTCGCTGACCAATTTAAGCAGCCGTTTGGCGATGCTTTTCATTTCCTCCTCGCCAAGCGTGTTAAAGACAACAATTTCGTCAATACGGTTGATCAGCTCGGGCTTAAACATTTTTTTAAGCTCGGAGAGGACCTCCTTTTTGATGGCCGAGTCGCTGTTGGTCTGCTCGGTGGGCGCAAACCCGAGCGCCTTGCGGTCGGTGATCTTGCGCGCGCCGATGTTGGATGTCATGACAATAACAGCGTTTTTAAAGCTACAGGTTCGGCCGTGGGCGTCGGTCAGGCGGCCATCCTCAAGCAATTGCAGCATCACATGCAACACGTCGGGATGGGCTTTTTCAACCTCGTCAAACAACACGACCGAATAGGGCTTGCGCCGGATGCGCTCGGTGAGCTGCCCCCCGTCATCATAGCCGACATAGCCGGGCGGCGAACCGATGAGCTTTGCAACCGATTGTTTCTCCATATATTCCGACATATCCAGCCGCAGCATCGCCTCGGGCGAGCCGAACAGCACACTGCTCAGCGCCCGGCAAAGCTCGGTCTTGCCCACGCCGGTCGGACCTAAAAATAAAAATGAGCCAACAGGGCGGTTCGGGTCGCTTAAACCCACGCGCCCACGGCGAATCGCCCTTGAAACAGCCCGAACCGCCTCACGCTGACCGATGACCATCGCGCCCAGCCGTTCCTCAAGCGAGAGCAGCCGCTCGGTTTCCTCGCCTGTCAGCGACGAGATATCGATGCCGGTCGTCTGAGAGATCAAATCGGCAATATCCTGCTGGCAGACGGCCAGCGCGCCTTTGGTTTTGCTGCGCTTTTCGACAGATTTGCTTTGCAGCTCCTGCTCCTGACGGCGCAATGTTGCCGCCAGCTCAAAATCGCAGCAGGAGAGCGCCTCCTCCTTGCGGCGGCGCGCAATTTTCAGCTTGGTGACAACCTCGCTATCATCCAATTCGTTGTCGGCAAGGCTTTTGAGCTTGACACAAGCCGCTGCCTCATCGATAAGGTCGATCGCCTTATCAGGTAAAAACCGGTCTGGAATATAACGTGCCGACAGATGCACGGCCGATTCAAGCGCATCGTCGGTTATTTTGATGCGATGGTGCGTTTCGTACCGCTCGCGCAGGCCCTTTAGAATTTCCACGGCCTGCTGCTCGTTAGGCTCCTTGACGACGACGCTCTGAAAGCGCCGCTCGAGTGCCGAGTCCTTTTCAATGTGCTTTCGGTACTCCTCAAAAGTCGTCGCGCCGATGACCTGCAATTCGCCGCGTGCGAGCTGCGGCTTTAGGATGTTGGCGGCGTCGACGGCGCCCTCTGCCGCGCCGATGCCCATCATGTTGTGCAGCTCGTCGATAAACAGAATAATGCTACCCGCCGCCGAGACCTCGCTGATAATTGTTTTAATGCGCTCTTCAAAATCGCCCCGGT
>DALYYK010000068.1:0-7449 GCA_031983305.1 Candidatus Fimivivens sp.
CATAGCCGGCGTGTTTTCGCTTCTGGGTCTTTTAGTCATTGCCCAAAGCCTGTCGTTTCCCCGGGGCCGCGCAGGCATTCCAGGCCCGGGGATGATTCCCATTATGATTTCGGTATTGATGATAGCGGCATCCATCAGCCTGGTGATCTCCACGCTACGCATGACGCCCGCTGAGGATGTGCCGTTGGGGTTGCTCACCGAGGGGCATAAGCGGGTTTATCTCTGTATGGCCATTCTCGTCGTTTATCTTATTTTAATGCCCCGGATCGGGTTTTGCGTCGCAAGCTTTTTGCTGCTGTTTGGGCTAATCAAATGGTTTGGCAATTATCGTTATTGGGTTTGCGCCGTGGTTTCCGCTTTTTTAACCGGCATTGTCTTCGGCCTTTTCAGCGGGGTGCTGCATGTGCCGCTGCGGTTTGGTCTGCTGTTTTAGAGCGCCTAAAAATACGGAGGAGGAAACCCTATGTTCGCTGAGGTATTTGCCGCAGTATTTAATCTTCAAATTATCCTGTTCATCTTTTTGGGGGTTGCCGCCGGAATGTGTATCGGGTGCTTGCCCGGTCTGACGGCCACCATGGGTGTGGCGCTGGTGCTGCCCCTGACCTTCGGCATGGAGGCCGCGCCCAGTATCCTGCTTTTGGTGGGGGTATATGTGGGCGCTATCTATGGCGGGTCAATATCGGCCATTCTGCTGCGCACGCCCGGAACCCCCGCCGCCGCTGCCACCGTACTCGATGGTTACGAGTTTTCAAAGCGGGGTGAAGCAGGACGGGCGCTGGGCCTGTCTACGATTTCATCTTTTATCGGGGGTGTTGTCAGTTGCATTTTTCTGGTGCTGATCTCGCCCCAGCTGGCCAAGCTGGCCCTGCGTTTCAGCGCGCCGGAATTCTTTATGCTGGCGGTTTTTGGTCTTTGCATCATCGCCAGCATCTCGGGTAAGCTGCTGTCCAAGGGCATTATCTGTGGCTGCATGGGCATTTTGCTGGCCTGCATCGGTATTGACAACATCAGCGGATACACCCGCTTTACCTATAATAATGCCAACCTGCTCAGCGGTATCAGCTACATACCGGTGATGATCGGCCTCTTCGCCATGTCGCAGGCCTTTGAAAGTCTGGAAACGATTACAGCAAAGAGCGTCGTGAATACAAAGGTGCATAATGTTATTCCCCCGAAATCCGACTGGAAGCTCATGGCCAAGCTGGCGCCCATCTTTGGCACGGTGGGTACTTTTATCGGCATCATTCCGGGTGCTGGGGCGGATATCGCCGCGTTTGTTTCCTATGGGCAGGTCAAGAACCTTTCCAAGCATCCTGAGCGATTTGGCACCGGCATACCCGAAGGCATTATCGCGCCGGAATCCGCCAATAACGGCGTCACCGGCGGCGCTATGATTCCGATGCTCACGCTGGGGGTGCCGGGGGATGCGGTGGCCGCTATTATGATCGGCGCGCTTACGGTACAGGGATTGCAGCCCGGCCCACTGCTTTTCAGAGATAACGCACTCTTGGTCTACACCATCTTTTTGGGCTCTTTTGTGGCCAACTGCTGTATGGTGCTTTTGGGGCTGTCGTGCATCCGGCTGTTTACCAAGGTGCTGTCGATTCCTAAACCTATTCTGGTTCCCACAATCTTTATGCTCTGCGTCGTGGGCTCTTACGCGATGGCCAACAACTTTTTTGACGTTGGGGTGATGCTGTTCTTTGGCATTGTGGGCTATTTCCTGCAAAAGCTTGAGGTTTCAGCTTCTCCGGCGGTACTGGGCCTTATTCTTGGCCCCATGGCCGAAAGCAACTTCCGGCGTGCCCTGTTGATGTCGGGGGGGAGCTACGGCACCTTCTTTTCGACCGTTATCTCGATGGTTTTTGCGGTGCTGATCTGCATTTCGCTGCTTATTCCTATGATGCAAAAACGAGCGCAAAAGCGAAAGGCATCAAACTAAAGTAGACAGTTGCCCGCAGCGGTATAAGATCTGAAAGGTTTTTGCAATGTCCGGTTCCATACAGGCCCTAACTGTGTGCAAATATCTAAAAGAAAAACAGGCTGAGACACCATCAGCCTGTTTTTATGTTGTTATGTGCGCGTTATTTTGCAGGATAGGAGCGTCACGTTAAGTGCCGCCGCCATTAATAGGGCGCAGTATGGCTGATGCTGCGCAGAATCAAATCCGCCGATTCTTTATTTTCTTCTATGTGATGTTTCAACTCGGGAAACACGGCGCGGTCGCCGGACAAAATCAGCTCATAAAGATGGCGATGCTTCCCGAAGAATTCGGCGGCATAATGGATGCCGCTGTTGGCGGGATGCTGAAACGCCATAATCGCATACCAGACCTGAATACTGCTTTCCCAGGCGTTTGATAAAAACAGATTATCGGCAGAGGATACCAGATTTTTGTGAAACAGCACATCGAGATCGTTCCAGTCGGTATCGGTTGATTTATACCGGTATTTCTGCTCGATGATCCCCAGCACCTGAACCAGCTTTGGGTAAACCGTCTGCCTTTTTTCGAACAGCAGCTCCAACGCGCGGTTTTCGATCAGCCAGCGCACATCGTATAAATCCTTGAGCTGCTTCGTCTTAAACTCGGCAACCCTTCTGCGGCCGTTTGGCAACGTTTGCAGCAGCCCCTCATTCGCGAGCATTTGAAGAGCGGACCGGACAGAGCTTCGACTGACGTCAAACTGCTGGGCCAGCTCTTTTTCAGATATCTTCTCTCCGGTTGTGTACTTCGATTTAATGATATCAATCCGCAGTTGGTTGGCGATCTTTTCGGGCGTTGCCAAATAGCTCTGCCGGACGCTGAGCCCCTTGACCACTGTGTCGTCAATGGGAACTTCGGTTCGCTTTTGTATCATGGCGTGCAGCTGCTCTTGCAGCCAGAGATTCGCGGGAATCGAAAGGCCTTTTTCCGCACCGAGCTTGCAGATGTAGTCGCACAGCACATCGGTCTCGAGCCGGCGATTCATCCAATAATCTTGCAGCATGGGGGCGCGGCTGTCGGCGGCGAGCCGCTTTAGCGCCTCATCCACCTGACGGATATCCGATTCATACATCGTTACCCCGCAGCTGTTGGCCAACATCACCAGCTCTTGTTGGGCGGCGCGCATAACCTCCATGGCCTTCTCATTGTTGCGTAGCGCGCCACAGGTCAACTGGCAGGCGGTGCTGGTCTGACCGTAACCGGCACTGATCAGCATTTGTTTCCATTTAAAATATTCAATGCGCTCGGTCGCCACATGCTTGATATGGCACTTGTCAAAAAAAGCCTGTACAGCTTGATTTTCAGCTTTCAGTGTACCGTCCGGCGTGCCAAAGCACACGGTTCCGAGATCCTTGAGCGTGATATAACGATCATTGCGGTCGATATCCGCCTGCATCACTACCGAATGCAGAACACGCGCCTTCCCAAACGCATTGATCAGCTCTCTTTCGCTCGTAAGACCGCTTATGAAGGATAGGATCATCGTGTCTTTCCCAACAATTTCATGCATGGACGCGATCGCTTCTTTGAGGCTGTACGATTTTACGCAGACGATAACTAGATCGAGCGGCACCTCTTTAAGCGACTCAATGGTACGGTAGTTGATGCGCAGCGGTTTATCGTTGATTAGAATCGGAGCACCCCAATACGTTTCTAAATCGCGAATCACGCCGTATAAGACGACGTCGGGCGCATATTCACAAATCTGTTTCGCGTAGCTTGCACCAACGGCGCCTAATCCAAGAATTGCGACACGTTGAATTTCTTTCGTCATAGGGTGTCAGTCCTTTCGAAAACTGTTCCGAATTCTATTACTTAAAAGCAGCGCCCCACAAAAAACATTATTCTCACGGCGCGGTTCCTTTTGCTCTTTTAGCGGTGTTTATCTCTTTAAAATACCATATTTGCCCTCATATCACAATCCGGTCTTTTGACGATCAAGGCGTCAGAACGCATGAATAAAGGGCAGTTTTAGCAAGATGCCAAAGCCACCCTTTTCAGCGCTTTTATTTTTAGTCCAAAACGTGGCGCTTCATTTCTTGAATGCCTTTTTTCAGCAGTCCCAGCTCGCTGTCGCAGCTAAACAGCGTCATGCCTCTCTCAGCCCATTTGCGCAGAAACGCGGGGTTTGAGGCGATAATGCCGCAGGGCAGTCCGTTTGCGTGCGCCGCCGCCATCACCTTGCCGATCGCCATATCCATCGGCTCGGTATCAAACTGCCCAAGCTGGCCCATATCGCAGGCTAAATCATTGGGACCGATAAAAATGCCGTCCAGGCCCTTGACCGCCGCAATTTTGTCCGCGTTTTCCACGCCGGTCACGCTCTCAATCTGAACAAACAGCATCACGCGTTGGTTGGCAGCCTGCGTATAGGTCTTTAAGTCCCCCGGCGCATAGTTGCTGTGGGGGCGCATGGTCGAGATACCTCTGCGCCCTTCCGGCGCGTATTTTGCGAGCGTCACCAGCGTGCGGGCCTGCTCCTGTGTTTCGAGCATGGGGATGAGCAATCCGTCGACACCCGCATCCAGATACTTTTGAACCGACTCCCGCGAGATATGCGCAACCCGGACAATGGCAGGGAAGCCGATGCCGTTTGCAACGGCGGCTATCGCCGCTACCTGCGCATAATCGAAATACCCGTGCTCACAGTCAACAATCACAAAATCAATACCGCCGGCCTGCATGAGCCGTACCAAATTGGGTGCGGCAATTTCAGAAAGAAACATGCCCAGTACGGTTGCGCCGTTGCGGATTTTTTCTTTCATAGTATCTTCCTTTCTTTCTCCTGATTACCAAACATGCACCGCTTCGCCAGATGAAACATACCGCTGTACACCTCATCCTTTGATGCGCTTCGCACCTTGGAACAGCCCATCTCTCTCTGTATGGTGCTTTTAAGAAAGAGATTGTTCAGCACCGCACCGCCCGAAAAAAACAATGTGCCCTCAAACGGCCTGCCCTTACATATAATATCTGCGAAGCGGCGGTATTGGCGGCCATAATCAATGGCGGTCGCGGCGATGACATGCTCGGGCGTAAAGTTTACGTGGTTAATGTGCATGATCTTGCCGTCGGCCAACCGGTCGGGCAGCTCGTAAAAGCTGCAATCCACTTCAAGTCCTTCCGTATCGGAGAGCATGCACCTGCTATGTATGCGGTTCCAGATTTCTTCCCGGTCAAGGGTGATGCCGAATATCTTCTCACCCACCTGACGCAGATAATCAATCTGCACATCAAAGTTTCTGCCGCCGGGCATTCGGGAAATAACGTAGCAGTAATTGTTGTCATAATACGGGCGTATTTCGTATCCCCCGGGCTCATAGTCGTCCCGGATCATGATCAGCTGTCCGCTGGTTCCAATGTTGATGATCATGTCGCCCGACTTGGCCCCCGTCCCGTACACACTGGTCTGCACATCGCCGAGATCGGGGTAGACCGGCAGGGTCAGATCCTTCGTTTTATAGGTGCCGCAGCAGACGATCTCAGACGTGATTTGGGGCAAGCGGATAAAATCCATACCGGTACGCCCAAGAATGTCGGTATCCCAGCAGCCCTCGTAAAGATTGACAAACCCCAGCGGCGCCGCGTTTGTAATGTGGCAGATGTTGTTGCCGGTCAGCTTTTCGATGACATAGGCGCCCAGCGTATAGACCTTGATGTCCCCTTGTTTGGAGAGAGCCTCCTCCTCGAAAAGCGTGAACAAATTGCATAGCGCCAGCGCGGGCTTAACCGGAACCCCTGTCCTGAGCATCACTTCCGGGGGCAGCAGCGCCGCCAGATCCTCTATATAGCTGCGCCCCGTCGCCGGGTTTTGCTTAAGGCATCGGGTGTCCTGCCAGGAGATATACGTATCCTGAGCCCTTTCGGGGTGGTGTAGCACGCAGCCATGCTGCTGCGTGGAAAAGAGAATGCCGCCGATATCCGCGGTGATCTCCGCGCACTTTTCAATAATGCTTTGAATAATATCGACAATTTGCTGCGCATTGATCTCAAAGCAATGCGCATCGGGGTGTGGCAGCCTCTGTGGGGTGTGATATTTACTGGTAAAAATCACTTTGTCAAAGGTGAGGTCATAAATAGCCGATTTTATAAAGGTGCTGCCAATATCAACTGCAATGAAGTTTATAGGTCATCCCTCCAAAAGCTTAAGTTATGCGTCGGCTCAACCCATCAGAAGGTTTGGCAGCCAAGTGACCAGACCGGGAACGAACCATAAAAGAACGACCTCACTCATTAGCAGAATAATCCATGGAACAAGCCTGCGGCTGATACGTTCAATACTCAGGTTCTGGAGACTGCATGTGGTCATCAGCACCACGCCTACAGGCGGCGTAATATTGCCGATCATGGCGATGATGATGATGCAAATGCCGGTGTGAATCGGGTCAAAGCCGGAGGCTTGGATCAAAGGCAGCAGCATCGGCACAAATACCATAATGTTCACATTGGGGTCGCTCAGCGCGCCCAGAATGAGGAACAATATCGTGATACATAATGCGACAAGAAACTTGTTGTTGCTCGCAAAACTGAAAAACAGGTTATAGAGCTTATCCTGCAAATTTTCAGCGGTTAAAACAAAGCTAAAGCACTTTGAGGCCGGGATGATCAGCAGTACCGAGCCGCTGGCGACAAAGACGCTTTTCAGGCTCTCAATAAAATCTTTGAGCTTCATGGTGCGGTAGCCGACGACGCCCAGCAGCAATGCGTAAAGCACCGCAACGGCCGCCGCCTCGGTGGTTGTGACAATGCCCAGATAGATGCCGCCCAGCAAAATGACCGGTGTCAGCAGCGGAAAGATACAGGCGAGAAAGGAATGCAGCAAATGGGTCAGGTAGTGCTTCCACCCAAGCCATTTCAGGCAGGGGCCATTATGGCGCTTTGACCAGATATAAACATACGCAATCATAAAAAGGCCCATGATAAAGCCGGGAATTACGCCGCCAAACAACAGCTTTCCGACCGAGACGTTCGCCACCATGGCATAGATAACAGCCGGAATACTCGGCGGAATGATCGGGCCCACAGTGGAGGAAGCAATTGTGGTGCAGGCGCTGAATTCCTTGTCAAACCCCTCATCCACCATGGCCTGATAGGCCAGATTTCCGATGCCGCCGGCGTCGGCCACGGCGGAGCCGGACATGCCCGCAAAAATGATCGAGGTGGTAATATTCACATGCCCCATGCCGCCGGGGATGTACCCCACCAGATTTCGGCAGAATCCAAAAATGCGGTCGGCCACGGACGTGCGGTTCATCACCTCCGCGGTTAAAATAAACAGCGGAATCGCGATCAGCGCAAAGCTGTTGAGGCCGGTAAACATCCTTGTTCCCATCACCGAGAGACTGATGCCGACGTTCATCGCATATAAAAAGGAGGAGGTTATCATGGCGGCGGCTATGGGCATGCCCAACAAAAAAAATATAATAAAGCTCAGAATAAACAAAGCAAATGGACTCATTGATTTT
>DALYYK010000068.1:7459-9346 GCA_031983305.1 Candidatus Fimivivens sp.
ATCCAAACCTGGCGAATGTCCCGAATGGTATTGAACGTGATATGATAGCACATCAGCGTAAAAGAGATCGGCAGAATAATGTAGACATATTTTAGCGGGAAGCGCATGACATTGGCAATCGGCAGTGTTTTAATCAGCCTGTCAAGCGGTGGCAGATAGATGATAAACATCGCGAGCATAATGCCGTTCATGATCACCCGCAGCCCAAGCTGCACTGTTGTCGGGAGCAGGTTGGTCAAAGCGGTGATATTCAGGTGGGCCTGATTGCTCATGGCGTAGGCGGCGGCAAGAAACCCGAACCATACAAAGAGAAAACCGTTGAGCTCGTCCGACCAGTTTAAGCCGCTGCTGAAAAGATAGCGAAGCGTCGCGTTGGCAATCATAATGAAAAACAAAGCTGCCAGCGCAAGACAGCCCAGAAATTTCTCTGATTTTTGAAGGGTGGCGTTTATAGTCGAGAGGCCCGCGTAGATTCGTTTCATTGAAAACTCCTTTGCTATAAACGCGGCCCGCAATGCCTCATCGTGCTGTTGGAGTATTGCGGGCCCGCATTCTGCCTTGTGGTTGTGTGTTATGCCATAGACTGAATCTGGTTGTACCAATCCTTCCAGGCCGGATATTTTTCGACAACCTTCGCCGCGTTTTCGCGGAAGGGCGTCGTATCAACATCTTCGATAATGGTCATGCCGTTGTCAACGCAGAGTTGGAACAGCGCGTCTTCGTTCTTAACCGTCAGCTCATCAACACGGTTGCCCAGCTGGGTGAAGACTTCCTGAAAAATGGCCTGATCCTCAGCCGACAGCGAATTCCACAGATTCAGATTGATAATATTAGAGGAGCACGCCAGCATGTGCTGGGTCTTCATCAGATACTTTTGCACCTCATAGAACTTCATCGTAACAATCTGTGTGGCAGGGTTCTCCTGGCAGTCGGCGACGCCGGTGGACAAGCTCATATAGACGTCTTCGATCGGAATAGAAGTGATGGCGACATTGAACACATCGGCCAGCGTCGAATACGGGGCAAAGTTGACGCAGCGCAAGGTCAGGCCGTTAAAGTCCTTCAAGGTACGGATTTCTTTGTTTGCGGTTAAGTGGCGGAAGCCGAAATTATACATGTTCAACTGCTTCACACCGCCGATAGCGTCGCTGATCTCCGACCGGATGGTGGCGCTCAGGTCGCTGTTTTTAAAGGCGGCCCAATGCTCATAGCTCTGGAACGCATAAGGTGCAAACAGAACGCCGGCCGATTCCAACCAGTCAGACGCGCTGTCGAGGCAGGCGATGTCCAGATCTCCCATCTGGCAGGCGGTGATGCTATCGCTGTAGTTGGCGTATGTACCATTGGGATAAATTTTCATGCCGTAACGGCCGTCGGTTTTTTTATACAGTGAATCGGCGGCTTCATTAAAGGCGTCAAACACCGGGTGGCCATTAGTGAAAACGTGAGAAACCTTGAGCCATTTCGTTTCTTTCGCTGCCGAAGGCGCGGTTGAACTTTCAGAAGCGGCACTGGACGGCGCCTGACTTGTGGCGCTCTGGTTGCATGCGGCTAAGCTCAAAATCATGGCTATACTAAGAATCGCGGTAAAAATTTTCCTCATTTCTTATACCTCTTTCTTTCTGCATATATTTTAAGCGAATGGCTGATAACTAAATTATAAATCTAAAGTACAAAGAGTCAACATATCATGGAAAATGTCGACATTATAAAATTAACAAATATGCAATAAATTGATTATATGATATCGATAAGATATGTACAAATTTAATAAATAATATAGCACGCCGCATTCTCGAGAGGGCATATCCCGCACGATTGTGCAAACGTGATTTATCTGCCTTATGTCTTCCAGTTGATTAAAAGCGCACCACGGCGCGATGCGCT
>DALYYK010000069.1:0-9337 GCA_031983305.1 Candidatus Fimivivens sp.
AAACCTTGTCTCCTTTTATCCTTTTTTTAATTTGCGCAACTTATTGTACCTTACCGCCCGACAGCGCCGCACCGCAAGGTATTAACGCGAAGTATCGCTAAACAGGCGGGGAATCAGCCTCTGTCGCGGCGGTTCACCGCGGAAACCAGCGCGTTAATCGAGGCGGTGATGATATCGTTATGGGTGCCCGCGCCCCAGACAATCTTACCCGCGCCGTTGATAATGCCGACATAGGCCATCGCGTCGGAGGTCGAGCCCTTGGTCATGGCGTGCTCGTTATAAGAAACCAGCGTATAGTGAATGCCGGTGGCCTTTTTGATCACGTTAGAAACGGCGTCAAGACGGCCGGTGCCGGTGTCGGTCTCGGTGATCGTGTTGCCGTCAAAAATCATGCTGACCGTGGCGGTCGTGCCCTTTTTGCCGCTGAATTCAACATCGGTGATCTCCACACGGGAAGAAATGTTAACATATTCAGCCATGAAAAGGTCGTAGATTTCTTTAGGCATCAGCTCGCAGTGGCGATGGTCCGAGACGCCTTTGACAAAGTAGCCGAAATCCTCGCGCATTTTGGGGGGCATGTCGATGCCGAACTGCTGCTCAAGCAGATAGCCGATGCCGCCCTTGCCCGACTGGCTGTTGATGCGGATGACGTCGGCCTCGTACATTCTGCCCACGTCGGAGGGATCGACCGGCAGATACGGTACGCTCCAGCGCTCAGGGTCGTTTTCTTCGCGGTAGCGCATGCCCTTGGCGATGGCATCCTGATGCGAGCCCGAGAACGCGGCGAACACCAGTGCGCCCGCGTAGGGCTGACGCTCGTAGACGTGCATGCGGGTGACGCGCTCATAAACCTCCTGCAAGCGGGGCATGTCGGAAAAATCAATTTTCGGGTCGATGCCGTGCACGAACATATTCATGCCCAGCGTGATGATGTCAACGTTACCGGTGCGCTCGCCGTTGCCAAACAGCGTGCCCTCGATGCGGTCGGCGCCTGCCAGCAGGCCCAGCTCGGCGTCGGCGACGCCGGTGCCGCGGTCGTTATGTGGGTGCAGTGAGAGAATCACATTTTGGCGATGCTTTAACCGCTCGCTCATGTATTCGATCTGCGAGGCGTAGACATGTGGCAGGCTCATCTCAACGGTGGCGGGTAAGTTGATGATAACCGGGCGCTGCGCCGTCGGCTCCCAGACGTCGATGACGGCGTTGCAGACGTCGAGCGCAAATTCCACCTCGGTACCGGTGAAGCTCTCAGGCGAATATTCAAAGCGGAAATTGCCGGGGGTCTTCTCGGCCAGCTCTTTGACGATGTTTGCACCCTCAACGGCAATGCCTTTAATCTCCTCCATGCTCATTCTGAAAACCTGATCGCGCTGGGCCTGTGAGGTGGAGTTATAAAGATGGACAATCGCATTTTTACAGCCTGAGAGCGCCTCAAAGGTCTTTTCGATGATATGACGGCGCGACTGGGTCAGCACCTGCACAGTTACGTCGTCGGGGATCATATTGTTATCGATGAGATGACGCAAAAATTCATACTCGGTCTCAGAAGCGGCAGGGAAGCCGACCTCAATTTCTTTAAAGCCGATTTTCACCAGCAGCTCAAAGAACTCAATTTTTTCTTCAAGGCTCATCGGGATGATCAACGCCTGATTGCCGTCGCGCAGGTCCACGCTTCACCAGATCGGCGCGCGGTCGATATATTCCTTTTGCGCCCACTTCATCGTGTTGATAGGGGGCATAAAATAGCCCCTTTGATATTTTTGATAGTTTTTCATGCTGTACTCCTTCTCCCTGCGGGTTATAAATTTGCAATAAAACGAAAAAAATCCTACGTCCTTCATTTCGAAAGACGTAGGATGCTCAAATCCTGCGCGGTACCACTCTCATTCATATCGTCACGATATGCGCTCAACGGATACGGATCGGTTTTACGATCTTATATCCTGCCATTTTAACGGGCGGAAACCGTCTGCATCTACTTTGTGAATCCATATGACACACATTTGGGGCAGCTGCTTGGAGGCGAGTTCGGATAATATGCTGCGCCGTCTCGCATCAACCGACGGCTTTCTGTAGTCAGCAGAGAATCTTACTGTTCCTCTTCATCGCATTTTCAAATATTGTCACTATCATAATCAACCGCAAAAGATTTGTCAAGGGTAAAATTAAAAAATTTAACATCGGTGCTCTGAATTACACCGCGGGTGCTTGCTCGGAGGATGCCACTGCCTCCGGGTCACCTACCGCTTCGCTTGAGTCAGGGAAGGATTCCTCGTTGGGCAGGGCAGGGTCCTCGGGCGCTAAAACCGTGACGCGCTCATCAATTGAGAGGTTGTAATAAGCATAATAAGAAGCGCCATATTCGCCGGGCTTAAAGGCCACGGTGGAGGGCAGCTCCAAAACAATCCGGCGCAGCGGGGCGTTGTTCAAGTGGGCGACAATTAGACGCTGGATACTTTCACGCGTCAAAAGAGAAATAGACGAGGGGCTCTCAAAAACGCAATAAAGCTCCAACGTGCCGCCGTTCAACGGACGGGGCTTAAATACAGGAGACGCAACACAGTAGTTGTCGGTTAATACGTGAATTTTATCGTCGGACGAAGGGCGAACCTCAAGCGAGCTGGCCCAACTGCCGGTCAGCGTGACCGCCTGAACGTTTTCAGCCGAGTACTGCGACAGCTCGGTCAACACGGCATAAGCAGGCGCGGCCTGCTGGGCCAGCGTCACCGCGTCCGAAACGGCCAACGGAGAAAGCGCAAAAAAGGCGATTAGGCATACAACCAGAACAATGGCGGAAATGGCGGCGGTTTTTTTAAGCATTTTCGATTCCTCCCTCCTGATTAGGAGCACCCGTCTTTAAGACAAAATAGGTATTTAACCAGCGGCCAAATCGTAGAACAAGCTGTATACTCCATTTAAAGATTATTATCAGCAAGGATAGGCCGAGCACACCGCCTGCGATCAGCCCCACTGACAAAACCAACAGCAACAGAATCACCGTAAAGGGCAGAATGCTTATAAAAAGGCAGGTGGTCACAACGGCGGCAACGCCGCACAACACAACGGCAGCGCACAGCACCGCCAAGCCGGCCAGTCCGGCAAAGAAGGCCAACAACGCCCCCAGCAGAGCCGCGCAGGCGCCCACCCACAGCGGGGCACACAGCAGCACCAACAGCACCAGCGTTATCTTGCCGCCCGAGGTTTTAAGAAAATTACCGATCGCCCGCACGCCGCCCTTTGCGACGCCGCCCATGCGCTTTGCAACGCTGCCCGCACCCTTTGCGACGCTTGATGCGCGCTCAAGAATAATCGCTCCCGGTTTTTTGGGTTGGCCTTTGTTCGATTCGGAGATAATCTGCTGCGCCACCTCCTTGGGGTCACCGAGCTTTGCGATAATTTCCCATTCGCTTTTACCCTGATTTTCGCCCTCATTAAAATATTCGCCATAGTCGCGCAGAATATCGTTTATTTCACTGCGCGAGAGCGAAAGTCTGAGGTGACTCTCCAACGTTTTTAAGTATTCATATCGGCTCATCGGACTTTGTCCCCCCTAAAATATTCTCTACAATATCGGTCATTTTGCGCCATTCACCCATTGAGCGCGTGAGATATTCCTTGCCGACCGGCGTAATGCGGTAATATTTTCGCGCCGGGCCGCCCCGGCTTTCCACCAGATAGGTCGAAAAATAAGATTCCATTGTCAGGCGGCGGAGTATGGGGTATACTGTGCCTTCGTTAATGTCGATGTGGCGCGCGATCGACTGCACAATCTCATAGCCGTACATATCCTGCCGGTCTATCAATGCGAGAATGCACATTTCTATGACGCCTTTACGCAACTGAGTGTTCATGGCTCACCTCCTGGATACTACGATAGGATTATAACACAGTACTATGTATTACACAATACTATTTTTAGCAAATTAGCTTTAATTTGATCTAACATAAAGTATAAAATATTAGGAAATAAACTATTTGGCATTTTTATTTAATAAAGCAAGCGATAAAAAAACTACAAAATTGTAAAAAACGGCCACGATATACCAAATGTATATCGTGGCCGTCATAAAAAAGGCTGCGTTTTGACCGCAGCCTTTAAGACTATAGTCCGGCATCAGAGGGGATGACCGCCTGTATTTTTTCAATACGGCGCTCGTCCGACTGCAAAATCGAGAAGGTGACACCGCCAAAGACCACCTCAGGGGGAACTTGATCCTCCCGGGGCACGCCGCCCAGCAGCTCGATTAAAAATCCACCCAGCGTATCGGACTCTGAGTCGTCGGGCACATGAAAATTTAAAAGCTGCTCGGCGTCTGAAATGCCGAGCGATCCGTCAAGAATATAAGCGCCGTCTCCGGCGTTGGTCACGAGCGCCTCTTCGTTGTCATACTCGTCAAGAATATTGCCGACAATGCTTTCGAGCAGGTCCTCCATCGTGACGACGCCATAGGTTCCGCCATACTCGTCCACAACAATCGCAATCTGCACCTTCTCACGGTTAAACAGCGCGAAAACGTCGGCGCAGCTGCTCGATTCCGGCACATAAATCGGCCTGCGCATCTCTTCGGAGAGGTGAAACGCCTCGGGCCGGTGAATGTATTTAATCAGATCCTTGGCATAAATAATGCCGCAGATCGAGTCGATATCCTCGTCATAAACCGGCAGTCGGGAATAGCCGCTTTCTATCGCGACCCGCGCGACCTCCTCGAGTGTGGCGTGCAGCTCAACGGCCGAGAGCTCGGTGCGGTGGGTCATGACGTGTGAGACGTCGCGGTTGTCAAACTCAAAGATGTTGTTGATCATATTCTTCTCAGATTCTTCGATTGCGCCGCGCTCATTACCCTCGTCGACAAGCATGCGGATTTCCTCTTCGGTGACTGAATCGGGGTCACTTTTGGGATCATTGCCCGACAGGCGCACCATCAGGTTTGAAAGCAGTTCGATCAGCAGCGTGATCGGCGTAAAGAGGAACAGTATCGCCGAAAGCAGCCCTGAGAGCGCCAATGCTGAAGAGGGCAGAAAGCCCGCGATGCGGCGCGGCGCGTTGATGGCTACCGCGAAAAACAACAGGGCATAAAGCAGGGCACACAGGCAAAAAAGGGCCAGAACGGTGTTGGCGCCGAGCACATAAGCCCCGGCAACATAACCGACGGTCCACATGCCGGCATACGTAACGGCTATAGCAAGGCAAAAAAGCGAGATGAACTGTACCGAGAGGCGGAATAGTCGATGCTTATGCAGCAGCGCGTCAAGGCGCAGCGCCTTTTTATCGCCGCTGTTGATGAGCTGCTTGAGCTTGGTATCGTTGAGATAGACCGCGCCAGCCTCAGCCAGATTCAAGAGAAGGCTTAAAATTAGCGGCAGCACGACACAACAGATGACGGCTGCCCCGCTAGGTTTGGGAATCATGTTATTTCTCCTCGCTGCATGATGTCAATTTAATGGTTGGTGCAAGTAAAAGACATAAAAGAAATGTTTAGTACCACTATACATTTTATAGGGACGGCTGTCAAATGTACAAAAAAATGGAAAACGCCGGGTGAAAACAAAATAGCAATATTTGTCCTGTCTACGTGGAATCAATTATCCAAAATAGTCAAAGAATAGACCTGTAAGAAGCATTCATTTCAACGCTTTTAAACAACTTCCGTCACTTTGCAAAAAAGCGGCGCAATCGCTCAAAGGCTCTTTACAATGCCAAAAAATCATGTTAGGATGAAACAGGAAAGAGTATGCGGAAACCAATTTTTCGTTGTTTTCCGTTTTCAATTCAAAGGAGGAGTTAAAATACTATGGCAAGACAGATGAAAACCATGGACGGCAATACCGCCGCCGCGCACGTTTCTTATGCCTTTACCGAAGTAGCGGCGATCTTCCCGATCACCCCTTCTTCCGTTATGGCAGAGGTCACCGATGTGTGGAGCGCGAACGGCCGCACCAACGTGTTTGGAGAGAGAGTAAGGGTTGCGGAGATGCAGTCTGAGGGCGGCGCTGCCGGCGCTGTTCACGGTTCGTTGGCTGCGGGCGCTTTGACCACCACCTATACCGCTTCGCAAGGCTTGCTGCTGATGATCCCGAACATGTACAAGATTGCGGGTGAGCTGCTGCCCTGCGTCATTAACGTTTCAGCAAGAGCGGTGGCGTCGCACGCCCTGTCTATTTTTGGAGATCACTCTGACATTTATGCCTGCCGTCAGACCGGTTTTGCGTTTCTGTGCTCGGGCAACGTTCAAGAGACGATGGATCTTGGCGCGGTGGCGCATCTGACCGCCATCAAGAGCCGCGTTCCTTTCTGTCACTTCTTCGACGGCTTCAGAACCTCGCACGAGATTCAGAAGATCGAGGCGTGGGATTATAAGGATCTGTCGGACATGCTCGACTGGGATTCGGTCAAGGCTTTCCGTGAGCGTGCCCTCAACCCCGAGCACCCTGTGCTGCGTGGTTCGGCTCAGAACCCCGATATCTTCTTCCAGGCGAGAGAGGCCAGCAACGGCTTTTACGATGCCCTGCCCGCCATTGTAGAGGACTACATGGGCGAGGTCAACAAGAGAATCGGCACCAATTATCAGCTGTTTAACTACTATGGCGCGCCCGACGCCGAGCATGTCATCATCGCGATGGGCTCGGTCTGCGACACCATCTGTGAGACCATCGATTACCTCAACGCCAAGGGCGGCAAGTACGGCCTTGTCACCGTGCGTCTCTATCGTCCCTTCGTCGCTGAGAAGCTGGTTGCCGCGATCCCCGCCACGGCTAAGTCCTTAAGCGTGCTTGATCGCACCAAGGAGCCGGGTTCTATCGGCGAGCCGCTGTATCTTGACGTGGTGCTCGGCATCCGTGAGTCTCAGTTTGGCCAGCTGCCTGTTTTCTCGGGCCGCTACGGTCTGGGCTCGAAGGATACCACCCCCGCGCAGATCATCGCCGTGTATAAAAACGCGGAGATAAATGGCAAGAAGCGCTTCACGATCGGCATTGAGGACGATGTCACCCATCTGTCGCTGCCGCTCAATGAGAATCCCGACACCTCGCCCGCCGGCACGACCTCCTGCAAGTTCTGGGGTCTGGGTTCGGACGGCACCGTGGGTGCGAACAAGAACTCGATCAAGATCATCGGCGATCACACCAAGATGTACGCGCAGGCTTATTTCTCCTATGATTCCAAGAAGTCGGGCGGCGTCACCGTTTCGCACCTGCGCTTCGGTAAGGCCCCGATCCGTTCGACCTACCTGATCAACAAGGCCGACTTTGTCGCCTGCCATAACTCGGCTTATATCAATAAGTACGACATGGTTTCCGACCTTAAGCCCGGCGGCACCTTCCTGCTGTCTTGCAGTTGGAATCAGGAGGAGCTTGAGCAGCATCTGCCCGGCGTTGTTAAGAAGTTCATCGCCGACAACAATATCAACTTCTACACGATCGACGCGGTTAAGATTGCCAAGGAGATCGGTCTGGGCAACCGCCTGAACACGATTTTGCAGGCCTCGTTCTTCAATCTTGCCAAGATTATTCCGATTGACGAAGCGGTTCAGTATATGAAGGACGCCGCCACCAAGTCCTACAGCAAGCGCGGTGAAGAGATCGTCAAGATGAACCACAACGCGATTGACGCCGGTGTCAACGGTGCGGTTAAGGTTGACGTTCCCGAGTCGTGGAAGTCCGCTCAGGGCGGCTTCAATTATCCCAAGGCTGAGGGCGACAACAAGGCGCTCGTCGACTTTGTCAACACCGTCGTCACCCCCGCCAACGCACAGAGGGGCGACAGCCTACCTGTTTCGGCGCTGCTCTCGAGCGTGGACGGCACGCTGCCTCAGGGTACCGCTGCGTTTGAAAAGCGCGGTGTCGCGGTCGATGTTCCCCATTGGGTACCCGAGAATTGCATCCAGTGCGGTTTCTGCTCTTATGTATGTCCGCATGCGGTCATTCGTCCCATCGCGCTCAACGCCGATCAGGCCGCCAACGCGCCGACTGAGCAGAAGCTCGTCGATATGACCGGTATGCCCGGCTACAAGTTCGGCATCACTGTGTCTGCGCTCGACTGCATGGGCTGCGGCTCCTGCGCTTCGATCTGCCCCGGCAAGAAGGGCGAGAAGGCGCTCATAATGCAGCCGATTGAAACCCAGCTCGATTCTCAGAAGGGCTTCGCCTACGGCTGCTCGGTCGATTTCGACGCCGCCGTTCTCGAGAAGTTCAAGGCTGAGTCGGTCAAGGGCAGCCAGTTCCGCCAGCCGCTGCTCGAATTCTCGGGCGCTTGCGCGGGCTGCGGCGAGACGCCTTATGCCAAGCTGATCACCCAGATGTTTGGCGACAGAATGTATATTGCCAACGCGACCGGCTGCTCCTCGATCTGGGGCGGTTCGGCGCCTTCCACCCCCTATACCACCAACAAGAAGGGCAAGGGTCCGGCTTGGGCCAACTCGCTCTTTGAGGATAACGCCGAATTCGGCTACGGCATGTTCCTGGGCCAGAAGGCGATTCGCGACAAGCTCATCGCCAAGGTTGAGGCGCTGGCCGAGACGGCCACCGGCGAGGTCAAGGCTGCTGCCGACGACTATCTTGCCACCAAGCGCAATGCCGACGCCAACGGCGTTGCCACCGAGAAGCTGATTGCGGCACTCGAGAAGAACAAGGTTGGCGAGGATATTCTCAAGGAGAAGGACTACCTTGCCAAGAAGTCGGTGTTCATCTTTGGCGGCGACGGCTGGGCCTATGATATCGGCTACGGCGGCTTGGACCATGTTCTCGCACAGGGCGAGGATGTCAACATCGTTGTCTTCGATACCGAGGTCTACTCCAACACCGGCGGCCAGTCCTCTAAGGCAACGCCCACCGGCGCGGTCGCACAGTTCGCCGCCGCGGGCAAGGAAGTCAAGAAGAAGGATCTCGCCGCGATTGCGATGAGCTACGGCTATATCTATGTTGCGCAGTGCGCCATGGGCGCCGACTATACGCAGACCGCCAAGGCCATTGCCGAGGCGGAGGCCTACGACGGCCCGTCGCTGGTTATCTGCTACTCGCCCTGCATCAACCACGGCATTAAGGGCGGCATGAGCGGCGCTCAGAGCGAAATTAAGGAAGCGGTTGCGGCTGGCTACTGGCACAACTTCCGCTTTGACCCCAGACGCACGCTCGCGGGTCAGAACCCCTTCGTGCTCGATTCTAAGGCGCCTACGGCGAACTATGAAGATTTCCTCAAGAACGAGGTTCGTTATACCTCGCTTGAGCGCATCTTCCCCGACAGAGCGCAGGAGCTGTTCAAAAAGGCTGCTGAGAATGCCAAGGCTAAGTACGAGGCCCTGGTCGAAAGAGCCAAGTAAGACGATACGGTTTTCTAAAAAAG
>DALYYK010000070.1:0-9229 GCA_031983305.1 Candidatus Fimivivens sp.
TTTGACACCGCAGGAGGAAAGATAAGCCTATGCGTACCTCACAGAAAATAGTGGCCGCCGTGTTGGCACTTTGTATGCTACCGGTTTTCCCCGCCACCTATGCGCGCGCCGCTGCCCCAATGGTGACGGTGGACGAGACCGCGTATCTGATGCTTGATTATTACGGTGCGCTTGACAATTTGAGCGTTGTCAAGGGCTGTGATTTAAACGGCAACACCCGGTTTGACGATTATGGCCGATATACCTCGGTGACGAATATGAGCACGCTCGACGCGCCCGAGCAGCGCGACGACGGTGTGACTTGGCAGTTGGACAGCGGTACCGGCAACCGCTTTTATTACGAGGTGGTGCCCGAGAAACAGACCTTTGAAACGCTGCCGTGGACCGTTGATGTCAGTTATAAGCTTAACGGCGTGCCGGCCCATGCCGAGGCGCTGGCGGGCGCTTCGGGGCTGATCACCGTCGAGGTTACCGCGATTCCGAATCCCAAGGCCAATGTCTATTACCGCGACAATTTTATTCTCGTGTGCGGCATGGTGTTGGATACCGGCAAAAACAGCAGCTTCACAGCACCCGGGGCGCAGTTCCAGTCGTTTGGCTCATATCAGATGGCGTTTTTTATCGCCGCCCCTAAGCGTGAGGGCAATTTCAGCTTTGAGATTGGTACCGACAGCTTTGAAACGCCAGGCGTCGTTCTGGCGATGATGCCCGCCACCCTGTCACAGCTTGACGACATCTCAGAGATGAGGGAACACAAAACCAACCTGGAGGATGCCAGCCGTGCCATCGACGCGACGACGGCGGATATTTTAGATATGCTTTCGGCCATGTCGGGCGGTATGCGCACCACCGTTTCGGGTTTGAATACACTTGATCAGGCGCGGGCGGCGATCGATAAAAATTCCGGCGGTATTACGCAGAGCGTTTCAAGGCTGCGCGGCTCGCTTAAAGAGATGGAAAAGGGCTTAAATAACTACGCCGAGTTTTTGGGCGACGCCAAGCTTTCCTCGGCTATC
Source organism: Candidatus Fimivivens sp. (assembly GCA_031983305.1). Taxonomy (GTDB): domain Bacteria; phylum Bacillota; class Clostridia; order Oscillospirales; family Ruminococcaceae; genus Yanshouia. The sequence goes on from DALYYK010000070.1 coordinate 1,017, forward strand.
AAGGGCATGGGCAGCAACGCCGAGTCGATTGCAGACATCATGGGCAAAATGGGCGGGGACATTGAGGACGTGTATAAGCTGATGAACAAGCTTAAGGCCGCCATCCTTGAGTTTAACAGCGAGGATACCTCCCCGGCCAGAAAGCAGGCGCTTGTCGATGAGATTGCGCTGCTGACCGGCGCGCTTGAGACGGCGCTCTCCTACGTCGATTCGTCAACCTTTGCGGGCTATATCAAGCGCATCGAGTCGTCGGTCGGCGAGATTGAATCGCTCGCGGGTGCCGCGGCGGGCGCACCGGACGACGTGGTGCGGCAGTCGGCCGGCGCGATGCTGCGGGAGCTGCAAACCATCAGTGCGACGATGAGCGGCATGCTCTCGGACAGCGAGGCGCTGTCCGGCAGCATCAGCGGCAGCATCGGCGACATCTACGCCCTCTCGGGCGAGATGGAGGATCTGCTCGAGGAGACCGCGCGGGTCATGGACGACACAGCCGATCTGATGAAGGACACGCGCGGCATGCTCGACTCGGTCGACACCATGCTCTCAGATAGCAGCGATCTGCTCAACGAGGGGGCCCGGATCAGCATTGCGGGCGTCACCCAGATGCTTAACGACCTGCTCAATGTTTTGTATAAGACCGACGACCTACAGGCCAACCGCCAAACGGTATCGGACATCGTCAAGGACGAGTGGCATCGGCTCGACGACGATTTCGGCGTGCTCGATATCGACACCGCTGCCGATAAGGTCTCGCTGACCTCGTCTAAAAACATGCCGCCGCGCAGCTTGCAGATCATAATGCGCACGCGCGAGGTTGAGCTGCCCGATGAGGTCGATGCCGTTTCTGCCGAACAGGAGGAGGCTCAAAGCACCGTTGGCGCGCGCATTGTTCGCGTGTTCAAGGTGATTAAGGACGGTCTTGCGGAGCTGTTTAAATAGCGGTTATCATCAATTGGACGGAGGGGAAGACATGCAAAAAAAGATAGGAACTGCCGTTTTCTGCGCGGCGCTCGCAGCGGCTGCCTGTGTTCAGGCTGTGGCGGCTGCGGATAATTTTGAGCGGAATGTGATCTATAACCGGCAGCAGCGCTATTATTTTGACAAGGAAATAAAGGGCGAGACCGCTGAGGACAGCGCGTGGGAATTTGAGTTTGAGGTCTTTGACGGCGCGACCTTTACGGTTGATACCGAAGGGCAGGCCGATCTGACGCTCGGCGCAAACTGCAATTATGACGATGCGGTGCTTGAGCGCTATCCTGAGGCGAAGCTGCTGTTTTTTAACGGCAACGGCGACTATTTTTACCATTATGGCACATTGTTTTTACCAGCTGAGCCGAGCAGCTGCCTCTACCGCAATATCAACCGGACGCTGTACGACATCGGCGCGGTTTATGACGACGAGGCAGGCGGCTTTCTGCTGCGCACCCGGCATCTGAGCCAATACGTTCTGTCCGATCGGGCGCTGCCGGTCGAAAGGCTCGAGGCCGACAGCCCGCTGCTGGCCGAGCCGCTGCTTTAAACAGCTTTAAGGGGGCTTTCACCGTGCGGGTGAAAGCCCCCTTTGGAAATGGTTTTCAAAAATCTGTCCATCGCCGCCCGCCTTGAAAATGGGGCCTTGATATGCTATGATACGAGCGGACTATATGCTGGGTGCGCGGCGTTTATTAACCGTGTCAAACGTTTATGCAGCGGCCCAAAAAGTGCCGCTGGGCGGACGTTGAGAAAACGGCGCAAAATCCATTTGTATGATTTAAAACGTAAAATATTTCCAAACCTATTAAAAACGGAGGTGGTGTATGCGTGAAAATAAAACTGGAAATGGCCGGTGTTCTGCTCTGCCTGATTTTGCTCTGCGGGTGTTCTAAGCAGGAGCCGCCGGTCAGGCTGCGTTACGACCTCGTATCCTACCCCGAAACGCTTGATCCGCAGTACGCAACCTCTTCGGCGGCGCGAACCGTCATCGAAAATTCGTTTGAGGGCCTTACAGCCATCTCGCCCGCAGGGGAAGTGGTACCGGCCTGCGCCGAGCGGTGGACCGTCTCTGACGACCGGCTAATCTATACCTTTACGCTGCGCGACGGCCTGCGCTGGGCCAACGGCGACCCGCTGACGGCACAGGACTTTGCCTTTGCGCTGCAAAGGCTTTTTAACCGCGACGCGCCCGCGCCCGATGCGAGTCGCTACAGCATGATCAAAAATGCCGAGCAGATTCTGTCCGGCGCGCTGGATGTTACCGCCCTTGGCGTCCGCGCAAAGAGCGATACGGTTTTAGAGATTACGCTGGCGCATGACGACCCGTCGCTTTTATCGCTATTGTCAAACGCGTCGGCCATGCCATGCCAGCAGCAATTTTTTGCCGGTCAAAAAGGCCGGTATGGCCTGACGGCGGATAATCTGCTGTGCAACGGCCCCTTCTTTGTCAAGGGATGGAACGGCGACGCTATTTCGGTACAGCGCAACGAATCGTTCCGCAACCAGGTGCGGATTGACGGCGTCGATTTTTATGTCAACCGGGGTGATCCGGTATCGCTATATCTCGAGGGCAGAAGCGATCTGGTCTTTGTCCCCTTTCAGCGGCTGGCCGAGGCGCAGGGCTTAGAGGGCAAAATATTCTACGACCAGAGCTGGATGTTGCTTTATAACACCGCGGGCAAGATGCTGGCCCGGCGCGACGTTCGCGCGTCGCTGACGGCGGCGCTCGCCCCCGACCAACTGGTAGAAAGGCTGCCGGATTACCTGCAGCCTTACCATGGGATTATTGCCCCAAGCGCCATGCTTTGGGGCAGACCCTATCGCGAGCTGGCGCCGACGCCGCAACCGGCGGCGCTGCCGGACGGGGCCCGCCAAATGTTTTTAAGTGCTATTGCGGATCTGGAACAGGAGGATGTAGGCCGCCTGACGCTGTTGGTCAGCAATTTTTTGCCGGGGCCCGATCTGGGGGGGGCCATACAGCGCAGGTGGCAGCAGGAGCTTTCAACTTTTATAAACATGGAACAGTTAGATTATTACGACCTGCTTGATAGAGTTGAAAACGGAAAGTTTGACATCGCCATTGTCCCGCTTACGGCGCAGGGGAACAGCCCGGTGGATCTTTTATCCGCGTTTGAAAGCCTGCCGCTTCTTCAAAGCGACGATGCGCCCTCAATTTCTGAGATCATCAGCCGGGCCAGACAGCAGTCGGAGCCGGATACGGCTGCGGCGCAATTGTTTATGGCGGAACAAAAGCTGGTGGATGAATATGTGGCCGTTCCGTTGTTTGTTGCGCCATCGCTTTTTGCGACCGGAGGGGGCATTGAGGGGGTCTCTTATTCCACCGTGTCCCGTACGGTCTATTTTGCGGATGCTAAACGCGTCCGGTAAGCCATTAATCTAACGGGTGCTCTTTTTCCCACCGGTTTAGATATTCTTCGAGAATCTGCTCGGCCTCTCGGTTGGCGGAGCGTTTATTGTGCTTGGCCAGACGTTTTAGCCGCAGCAGCAGTTCTTTGGGAATTCGCAGCGAGAAAGGGGTGCTGTTGGATTGCATCTGCGTCACCTCCTTGACTTTTGTTACTACCATATTACGCAACAATGCATTGAGAGGTACACGCCGCGAGAAAAGAAGCGTAAAACTCAAAAAAGCACGCCAAAAGCGTGCTTTTTTCAGAATCTGCTATTCAAATTTGAGTTTTAGTTGGCTCTGGTGATCGTTCCGGAACGCAAGCAGCGGGTGCAGGCGTGAACGTGACAAGGGGTACCGTTCACAATTGCCTTTACGCGCTTGACATTAGGTTTCCAAGTTCTGTTAGATCTCCGATGGGAGTGAGAAACCTTAATTCCGAAGGTTACGCCCTTACCGCAGATATCGCATTTTGCCATCTGTCTGCACCTCCTTCAGTCCGTTATAGGATAACAGCAATATTCTATCAGACTTCACAAGTGATTGCAAGGCATTTTTAAAAATAATTGCATTAAATACGAAAAACAGCGCAAAAAATAGTGCTTTTTCACTTTCGCCGCAATTTTTAAGCAAAATACGAAAACTAACTGTTGACTTTTGGACAACAAGCTGATAAAATAACTACTTGTCGGATGTGAAACGACAGACCGATATTGGATGTGCGCGCCAACCGTTTTGTCTGCTAGACAATCCGGCTGAAATCGGACAACCAAGTCTTGCAAAAGACAAACGTTATATATGCGCCTGTAGCTCAGTTGGATAGAGTGACTGGCTACGAACCAGTAGGCCAGGGGTTCGAGTCCCTTCAGGCGCACCAAAAACAAAAGGTAAAAAAGATTTATTGCTTACAAAGCCAGTAAATCCAAGCCTTTCAAGAGCTTCCACGATGAAAAGTGGAAGCTCTTTTTTCGTAGATTTATTGGGGTAAAAGCTTCACTCTGACAGGACTCAAACCTACAAGTAAAAACATTCATGAGCAGCGCTCTTTTTAGTACAGAGCGAAATGAAAAAGGGCGCCACTCAAAATACAATCAGATGAACAAGCTGAAATCAAAAAGGGCTCCGATTTTTAAGGCTGAATGAAAGCCGATAAAGTTAGCGCCCTTTTTTTATATATACACCAAAATCACATTAAATTTGAAAGCATTAGAAGGCCGGAGAATCGGAGTGCAGGAATGCACTTTTATTCTCCGGCTTTTTTGTTTTCTGGAAAGGAAAGGTCATGCTGGTACACTATAAAAGAAATAAACAAACCGCCTGCTACGATTCAAACAATCTCTCCACTGTAGGTAGAATACCCCCGGCTGAACGGCCATGCGGTCCATTTCAAAGCTGTGGCGGCTGCCCATACCCGTCCCACGGCTTCATCTGCTACAGCGCTGAGGGAGATTGCCTTAGAACGGATATGCAAAAAACTGCAAAACGCAAGGAAGGTGCAAGATGAAACATGGAAACTGATTTAACAAAGAGGTATCCGATCAAATCAAGGTACTGCTGCTGTATAACGCCATGAAAAAGTGGTGCGACGGAGCTGTTTTTGTGTAATCACAAACCAATATTTACAGGGAGGTATTCAAATGAGCGTTAACGCCAGAAAAGAAGAATATGAACACATAGAATTGTTTGGAAAGCCAGCACTTTTCACCAATTCCCGCATCGACCGAACCACGGTGCCGGTGGGCTTTTACTGCTACGATTTGCGCGGCTCCGACTATGATCCAGGCAGGCCGGTGAGCATAGAAAATAAGGTTACCGTTAACCACGCCGGAGCCGTTTTGACACCGGAGCCGGTCACTATCTCCAAGGAGGGTTTCCGCAGGCTGCGGGACAACATCAATTTCCTCGGTGAGTCCCTGACTCTCGCAGACTTCTGTGATGAGCACAAAATCACTCTCGCATCCGAATTATCCAATCCAGATGAGTCAGGCGTGAAGATGGGAGGAATGACACTTGGATAAAGGAAAAATCTTTGAAGTAGAACTCAGCCGGTGGAACCCTTCCGGTGCAAATCCGTCGGCACAAATCGCACTCCCCGCCACACCCTATGAGCTGGCGGATGCGTTGGAAAAAGCAAGAATTACCGGAGATACCGTCTATTCCGCGGAGGTTTTAAGCTGCAAGCTGGACTATCTGCCGCAATTTATCGCCCCCGATATCAATCTGTATGAGCTGAATCACCTCGCCCAGCGGCTGTCTTCCCTAAGTGCATGGGAACTGGACTGCTTCGAGGGCATGGTGATGATGGATGCCGTTCAGACTCAATACGCTCCCATATCAGTGGAGCGGCTCATCAATATGACACACAGCACCGAGCATTGCCAGATTGCCTATGAAGCTCATGACGATCCGTCTCTCGGCAAATTTTATGCGGATAATGATTTTGTACCGGCACTGGAAAGGGTATCGGATGAAGTCTACGAATATCTGGACTTCGCCAAAATCGGCAGAGAGATGCGCGAGGGTGAGGGCGGCGTGTTCACGCCCCATGGCTATGTAGTGCAGAACGGCGAGATTGCCTCCGAATACCACAGCGTCGATACCAGAACCCTTGACAAGCCGGATTATGCCGTGCTTCTCCAAGTAACCAAGGGGCATTTTAATGATCCCGCCTATGACAACGAAACGGTTGTCTTCCTCAAGCTCCCTGCCGGGGATGCGGCGCTTTTGCAGGCGGTTGATGCTGTCGGAGCCGCCTCCCCGGAGGAATGTGCATTTTCGGCGGAGGACTGCATGGCGCCAAGCCTCACTGAAAAAATCAGCGACGTTCTGTATGCATCTGAGGGCGACTGCTATGGGCTGGTGAATGAGCTGGCAGAGCAGCTCCGGCAGCTTGAAACGGACAACCATCTGCTGACCTACAAGGCAATGCTGGCGGAAGCTCCCGGTGATATATCTTTGGAAGAAGCCCTTGACCTTGCGTTTATGACAGAGGAATTTGAGCTTTTGACTGATACTGCCTCTCCCGCTGAGTACGCAAAAGTGGAAATCCAGCGAATGCTTTCTTTGGCAGGTGATAACGGACTGAGCCTGTTCTGTAATCTGGATAACTACGGGCGGTATCTTTTGGAGCAGCGTGCCACTGCCGAAACCGAATACGGGCTGCTGGAGCCGCAGAACGGCATGACGGTGGACCAATGCCTCAACCGCCCCGGACAGAGTCTTGGCATGGAAATGAAATAGCAAATCTTTGTTGGGTTTTGGTATAGCTATTCTCATGAAGCTGTGGCATTGTGTTGTGCTGAAGGGAGGCGAAGAAGATGGACGAGAAGCTCATGGACTTGCTGGATATGGCTCTGGCGGAGCGGTTTCAGCTTGTATATTCCGCCCTGCGTGAATCAGACCCTCAGGCGGAGAAACTGGCACAGGAACTAATTTCGCTCAGTGACAGCATCCAGAACAGCTTTGAAATCAGTCAAGGTATAAAAGACAGAATTGAGTATTATCTGAGTCAAAATTCGGATTTAGAGGTAACGTTTCAAAAGCATCTGTACATTCAGGGCGCCAAGGACTGCGTGGCAGTGTTAAGAGAGCTTGGCGTAATCAAGTAGCGCAGGCAGAGACGCCTGCGCTTTTTTAGACCCCACATTAAAACAGGGCCGTTTCCCCAACAGGAGGCGGCCCTGTTTTTTTGCGCCCTTTTTTGCCTTTCTGGGGAAACGGCCGGAAAGGAGGACCCATGCAGAAAGAACAGCTTGCAGAGCATCTGCGCCGGTATCACCGCGGTGCGGAAAACGCGGTCATCAGCCGTGAGCTGGAATGTACCTTCCACGTTTCCGGCAAGGAGCTGCGGGATCAGGTCAATGCCCTGCGCCGGGAGGGTGTTCCCATTGCCAGCGACCAGAACGGGTACTTTTACGCGAAAACCGAAGCCGAGGTACGCCTGACCATCCGGCATATGAGAAACCGCATCAGCGGAATCAGTGCTGCCATCACCGGCCTTCGGCGTTCCCTTGCAGCCTTTGACGATACGCAGATACGTCTGCCGCTGGAAGGAGGTGATGACTCCTGAACAGCTTCATGTCCTGGATCGGCGGCAAGAAATCCTTGCGTGAGCTGATTGTCACCCTGTTTCCCCTCTATTATGAGCGGTACATTGAGGTGTTCGGCGGAGGCGGCTGGGTGCTTTTCCACAAGCTGCCCGGCAACGATTTTGAGGTCTACAATGACTTCAACGGTCTGCTGGTGAACCTCTACCGCTGTGTGCGGGAGAAGCCGCAGGAGCTAATGGCGGCGCTTGCCTACTGCCTCAACTCCCGCGCGGATTTCGAGCTTGTGAAAAACGCCCTCGCCCGTGACAGCCCCGCATCCGATGTGCAAAGGGCGGCATGGTTTTACCAGCTCATCCGTTACAGCTATGCCTCGGGGCTGACCAGCTACGGTAGCCAGCCCCATGATATCCGCAGCAATTTCCCTCTCATCGAGCAAGCCCACCGGCGGCTTGCCAAGGTGGTCATCGAAAACAAGGACTTTGAGAAGCTCATCGGGCAGTATGACCGCCCTGTCAGCTTTTTCTACTGCGACCCGCCGTATTTTGAAACCGAAAGCTATTACAAAAACGTGGGCGAGGACGGCTTCACGGAAAAAGACCATATCCGCCTGCGGGATGCCCTGCTGCAGATCGGCGGCAAATTTCTGCTGTCCTACAACGACTGTGAATTTATCCGCAGCCTCTATGACGCACCGGGCATCCAGACGGAAGCCTTTACCCGCATTAACAACATCAAGCAGCGTTATGACAATGGGGGGCAGTTTCCTGAACTCCTCATTGCCAACT
>DALYYK010000071.1:0-9141 GCA_031983305.1 Candidatus Fimivivens sp.
CTAAAATTAATTATTTATATAAAAAAATTGCCGTTTTAACCCCCATATATTTAGACTACGCGCAAATAAATCACGCCAAAACAGCAAAACAGGTCAACCATAGTCGGGACACTCTAAAAACGCTCGCCCTAAGCAACCATAAGTCCGCTCATGAAGCAGGGGGAATAACCCAAAACCCCCGAAAGCCTGCAAGATCAAGGCGATCGGGGGTTCTTTTTCGGTGTGATTGCTGTTTGGAGCGCAGGCGTCTTATACAGCGGAACGCTGCTGCCCGGCAGCCTTAGAGCGCCGCCGCCAGTTCGGCGGCCTGTGTGACGGCATCCATCGCCATTTTGGGCGAATTGGCGTCGCCCAGCAGCAGCACCTTCGCCTGAGGCAGCGCGATTTCAAGCGCATCCTTAAGCGCGGTGTTAGGCCTTCTGCCCAGCGCCACTATAATCGAATCAAATCCGGTAAAGACCTCTTCCTGCCCGCCGCGCTCGACGATTACCGACGGGAATTTCAGCGATTTGATCTTGGTATCGGTCAAGCAGCACACATGGCCCTGCTCCAGCCGCTGCTGCACAAAGTAACGGCGGCTTTTGGTCAGCTCTTTACCGACCTGATCGCCCATTTCAAAGATGACCACCTGCGCATCGGCCTCGGCGAGGCTGTCGGCCAACTCCACGCCGACCATACCGCCGCCCAAGACGGCAATCTTCTTGCCCAGCTCCGCGGGCAGCCCCGCCGCCGTATTTTGGCGCGCGATCATAGCTAAAGCGTCGTCACCCGAATAAAACGGCGGGCGCAGAATGCCGTCGGTCGTCAAGCCCTCAATCGGTGGAACCGAGGGTCTGCTGCCGGTCGCGAGCAGCACGATATCGGGGGCAAAGTCCGCGATATTCTGTAGCGTCGCCTCACGGTTATATGCAATCTCGATGCCATACTGCGCCAGAACGGCGAGCCGATAGTCCACCATCCGGGCCATCACGCTCTTAAAGGGCGGTGTCTTGGCCAGATTGATGAGCCCTCCGGCGGACGGCTGCTTTTCCCAGATCGTCGGCTTGACGCCGCGGATGGCCAGATCTATCGCCGCTTCAAGGCCCGCGACACCCGCGCCGACAATCAGAACCTTCTTTTGAGCCAGCGCGGCGTCAGGCCGCAGCGCCAGCGAGGCCTCGCGACCCGTGAAGGGATTCTGCACACAGTAGATGGCCTTTTTGGTGATGGATTTTCTACAGCCCTGATTGCAGGCCAGGCAGCGCCGAATCGGCTCGCCGGTGCCGATTTTGCGCACAAAATCGGGGTCGGCCAGCAGCGCGCGGCCGATGGCGACAAAATCGGCGGTTCCCGAAGCGATAACCGTCTCGGCCAGCTCGGGCGAGTTGATGCGATTGACGCCGATGACCGGAATGCCCACCGCGTGCTTAATCTTGCCGATGTCGTCAAGGTTAACGCCGTCGGGCAGATCCATCGGCGCCGAAATATACGCCTCAGATTCGGGCATGCCCATCGACACATGCAGCGCGTCGGCGCCCGCCCGCTCAAGCAGGCGCGCGATCACGACGCTCTCTTCGACCTCTCGCCCACCCGGAATCATCTCTCTCGAACCCATACGGAAAATGACCGAAAAATCGGCCCCGCAGGCCGCTTTAATCTTTTGGATGACCTCGACGGCAATTTTGGCCCGCCCCTCGGGGCTGCCGCCGTAGCCGTCGGTGCGGTGATTGTAGTACGGCGACATGAACTGGGCGACTTCATGCGCGTGCGCGCCGTGAATCTCCACCCCGTCAAGACCAATCTCCTTGGCGGCGGCGGCACAGCGGGCATAGCTGTCGGTAATCTCCTCTATCATCTCGAGCGGCATGTTGTCGGGCAGCATCAGCGACGGATCTCTGCCAGCCTGAGCCTTGGCCGGATGAATCTGCACAAACAAACGACAGTCATATTCGTGGCAGATGTCGCGCAGCGCGCGCCAGCCGGGGTAATATTCCTCGGAGGAAAGCGCGGGTCTGGCGGCGCTCGGCTTGCCGTGCGGGCTGCCCGGCATGATGATGGCGCCGACGCCGCCCGCCGCTCTGGCCTTGACATAAGCCTTGAGCTGCTCGGTGACAAATCCGTTGTCGTCACAGTAAAAATGACACATCGACGGAAAAAGCGTCCTGTTTTTTAAACGCACATTTCCGATAAACGCAGGTGTTAAAACATGATAAGACATTTGTATTCCCCCTCTTTTGCCTCTAGCATACGCAAAAAACGGGTGTGCCGCAACAAATTTTCATATTTCGGAAATGGGGTTTTCAGCCGCGTTCGTTTTAAGAAAATGCGCGACCCCCTGTGCGATCATACTGCTCACCAGCAGCAGCTGATAAGGGTGCCCCAACTGCCCCAGATCCGATTCAAACGTCATCACATCGTCGACCAGCCGGTTTTTTTTAATGTTTTTTCCGCCTGTGACCAAAACGATTTTCGGCTTTTCTTCGGGCGTGGGCAGACGGCTGAAATAGGTGTCGAAATATATGCCCGAATAGCTGAAAATAAGGATGAGCGTATCCCTTCCGGCTCGGTTCAGATAGGCCGCCTGCTGTGCAAACGGTATTTTCGTCTCGATAATTTTGCCCATCAGCAGCAGATCGGCCTGAAGATTCTGCGCCACCACGCCGGCCTTCAAGAGACCGAACGCGGCCACCTTGTCGTAAACCGCAATGTCCCTGCACAGTGCCATCAACTTATCATTATCAATCGACGACGCGGCCTGATCAAGCGCGCTTTTGATCGATCCGACAAGCGCCGCGTGCCGCTGCGCGGCATCGGAGGCTACAATCTGCTCATACGACCATTTTGCGTCCCGCATCAGCGCTTTAAGCTCCGAAAAATCGGCCAGTCCGATCTCCCGGCAAAACCGTGAAATCGTACTGCTCGAAACATAGCACTGCGCCGCCAGCTCGCCGATCGACAGCTCCGACCCCTGCGGATGCGCGAGCAGATAGCGGGCGATCTGACAATTTGTCGAGCCGTCCTCCGACGAAGCCAGGGTTGATAAGATGGCGATAGCCAGCTTGCCGTAAATCATGTTATATCCTCCCGCTCAAAGCGCGTCGTAGCGCCGCCCGTTGTCAGCTTCTGCTTCTAACTTCAACTCTTTTGCCGTAAAGCTTGCACAACAGGATATACAGCGGCAAAAGATAGAGAAAACAGGCGGCGAAAAGGCTGTGCATCGGCGCGCCCACCGAGTCAAGCGGCACCGCACCGGCAATCGACCACGGTATCAGCGGTGCTACAACCACTGCCGAGTTTTCAAGGCCGATCGCCAGTTCCTGCCTGTCGGGCTCTATGTCGTTGCATAACTGGTATGTAAGCATAATAGTCAGCGCCTGATTGCATGCAAGCATACCGGCAATCAGCGACGTGACCAGCATGCCGCCAAAGGGCGTTATACGCCCGCTTATCTTGACCAACCATTCTTTAATGCCGTCCAGCAAACCTGTTTTTTGAAAAATACCCACATAGGAGGACGAAATACAGATGATCGCCGTCACCTTGAGCATCGAGACAACGCCACCGCCGTTGAGCATGACGCCCACCGCCCGATCAGCGGCGTAAAAACCCCGCATGGCTACGGCAAATATGTCCCTGACGGCCATATGCTGGACGCCCAAACAGAGCACGATGGCCGCAACAATGCTAGCCGACATGGCGATTTTGACATTGACGCGCAGCGCCGACAGCACCAGAATGAGAATTGCCGGGGCCAGAACCACCGCGTGCAGCGTCATCTCCCGGCTAAAAAGCTGCTGTAAATTGACCGCCTCGCCCGCACTGCCGCCCATAAAGCCGGCAGCCGCATAGATGCCGCAGGTCAAAAGAAAGGGCAGCAGCGCCGTACGCAGCATGCGTTTGATGTTTTCAAAAATGCTGGTGCCGGTCAGCTCGCTGATCAGCAGCGCGCTCGTCGATACGGGGGAGCATCGGTCGCCGAAATAGACGCCGGATAAAATGGCTCCGCCGGCCAAGACCGGGTTGGCCCCCATCGTCACCGCCATCGTCATGCAAATGACGCCCATCGTCGCAGCCGACCCGAACGATGTGCCGGTCAACACCGATACACCGCAGTTTAATAAAAAGGACATCAGCACCACCGAGCGGGGGTGAATCAGCCGCACCGCGTAGCAGATAATCATCGGAATGGTGCCACAGGCCCGCCACAACGCGGTCAGCATACCGATGAGCAGGAACACAATTAAAATATTTTTAGCGGTTTTAACGCCTGAAACAATCATACCCGCCAGCTGCCTAAAGGTGTTCCCTTTGAGCCTGCCATAAATACAAAAAATCATTAGCCCGGCAATCAGCGCGTACAGAATAGAAACATTGAATAGGATGCACAGTATCAGCACGATGCAAAATGAAATAATCGTGAGCATTTCCATTATTGTCACTCCCCTAACGCTATCATTATAACACGCAAATAACCGTTGTAAAATCGTTTGAGCGCTACAGGACCTTTTAAGCAATGCGTCATTTTTGGCACGATCAAATGAAACTTCACACAGGCCAAAAATTCCAGCCCTATTTATAAAAATATATTTCCCCAGCATTTAAAGGGATTTTGTATTGTTTTATTTCCCACCCGGTTATATAATAAAATTATTCTGTCTTTTAGGCGTTTTAAATGTCAGATTTTTTAAATCGCAGCCGTTTTTACGCCATATAATCGCAGGCCACGCCTGTCTTTTAGCCGTCCTATAGCCCTGACATATCACATATATTGGAAAGGAAGATGATCGGATGTTATTTATGAAGTCAAAGCAGGAAAAGCAAAATGCGCCCAAAACGGCCGCCAGCGTTAAAGTGCCGCACGCCGCCAAAATAAAGAGCGCGCGGGATGCCAACCACAAAGCGGCCGATATTTTTAAGGGTGTTTTTCAAATTGCGACCATGGTCAGCGATTTTGAGCTTCGGCTCGCTTTTTTGGGGGAGAAGATTCACCGTTCCTCCAATAATCTAAGCAACATGTTCTCAGAGGTCGCCTCCTCGTCGGAAGAAATCTCAACCTCAACGTCACAGATTGTTGACGCGAATGCCGAGCTTTCGGATATGATCGGGCATATTTCACACGATGCGGCGCTGCTCAACGAAAACACTGGAAGAAGCAACGAGATTCTCGGCAGCATCAAGGCCGAAAACCTTGAGATGATGGGCTTTTCTCGGGATATGGATCAGAGCCTTGCCGATCTGCTCGTGGTCATACATAAAATTAACGAGGCGGTCAAGGGCATCAACGATATTTCTGACCAGACCAAGCTTTTGTCGCTCAACGCCTCGATTGAGGCCGCTCGGGCCGGCGTCGCGGGCAAGGGCTTTGCCGTTGTGGCCGAAGAGGTTCGGGTTCTGTCCGAGACGACCAAAAAGCTGACGCTGAACATCGATGCATTGCTTGAAGAGATGAACGGCGCCTCTAACCGCAGTAAGAGCAGCGTTGAAAAAACAATCGGCGCCATCAGCAGGGTCAGCGGCAGCATCGAGAGCGTCTCAAGCGTTATGTCCGCCAGCACCGAGGCAACCGCCCACATCACCGACCGTATTTCCGAAGCGGCCGAAACAAGTCGGCGCATCAGCGACTCGTTACAGGAATCTTCTTCCGCGCTTGAATCGGTCAACAACGACATTCAAAACCTTTCAAAGTCAGCAAATGATCTTAAGCGCATCAGTGATACGATTAACGATATTTCCACCTCGGTCGGTAAAATAGAGACCCGCATCAACGACATGGCTATCGCCTCGGGTGAGATGGTCGGCAGCAGACTGTGCGGCCTGACAAATGACGATTTTATTGAAACGGTTGAAAACGCGATTAAGGCGCACAGCGCCTGGGTGGTCAACGTCAAAAAGATGGCGAACGACATGTCGATTATTCCGATTCAGACCGATGAGCACAAGTGCGGCTTTGGTCATTTCTATTACGCGGTCAAGCCTGCTTCTGAGAAGCTGACCGGCCTTTGGGAGAGCGTTGAAGCACTGCACCACGACCTGCACAAGCTAGGCGAGGTGATCATTGCCGCCGTCAAGGCTCAGGATTCGGGTCGTGCCCGCGCCAAGGCAGCGGAGGCCGAACGGCTCTCAGGCGCTATTATTGAGACGTTCCGGCAGATGGTCAAAATCACCAAGGAAATGAGCGCGGCAAACGAGCTTGTTTTTTAAACCCGCCAGCAACTGAACAGCCCTTTTAACACATGAGCTCTCATAGGCGGCAAAAACGCCGGAAACCTGACACAGCGTCGGTTTCCGGCGTTTTTAAATTGAAATCAAAGCCTGCGGCCATCTAATAGGCCCGGTTATTCACGGGGTTTAACCGGGGACCTGATAACCCTGCCGGTGTCAAGACAGGACTAAAATATTTATTTGAAATATCTATTATAATCAAATAATTCTACGATTTACCCTTGACCAATCCTACTGCTCCTCGTAATTTGAAAGGGCGGCCTTTACACTCCTCAAAGTCTGGAATTGTGCTTCTTATAAGCAATATGAGTAAATTCATGTACAATCGCTTAAGATAGTCTCCCGTATTATACGACTATTTTCTGTATGTAAACAGCTATCAGAACGTGAGTCCCTTTGCAACTTGTAAAACATTATCAAACGCTCCTACCAGTTCATCATTGTTTGATTCCGCTCCCCAACTAATCCTAATAGAACTTTCAATTTTTTCAACTGGTATCCCCATTGCCGAAAGCACATAACTAGGGCTGTATGATTTCGAATTGCATGCAGATCCATTGGAAACTCCGCAGTATTGTTTAGTAGACAACATAAGTGCTTCTGAAGATACACCATGAAAACAAAGACTAAGTGTACTTGGTACACAAAAGTTTTGATTTCCGTTTATCTCATATGAAATGCCAGATTCAGCCAGAATATTTAATAACCGTTTCTTAATCTTCATACACTTTTGTGCGTTTTGTTTATACTCCTCTAAAGCGAATTCGCAAGCAGCACCTAATCCAGCAACCAAGGCTACAGGAATCGTACCTGGGCGAATTCCATGTTCCTGTTGACCACCGTACATAATCCCCTTAATGGGAGGCAATTTATAGCCCTTTTTTCTTAAAATCAAGGCTCCAATTCCTTGAGGTCCACCTATTTTATGTGCACTCATGGAAAGCATGTCATATTTAACCGTTTTAAGTTCTTCAACAAGTTTGCCAAAGCTTTGGGTCGCATCCACGTGAAAATAAACATCCTTATCCGCTATATAATCTCCAATTTCTTGAATAGGTTGTATGATACCAGTTTCATTGTTCACATGCATAATGCTAATAAGCAATGTATCTTCTCGTACCAAATTAATAATTGCTTCAGAAGAAACCATTCCATCGACATTCGGAGAAACAAAATCGACTTTAAATCCTTCTTTTTCAAGTGCTTTAGCTGTTTCAAGAACAGCTTTATGCTCTATTGCAGATGTAATAATATGTTTTTTCCCGGCTTTTACTGCATATGTCTTTAATCCTTGTAAAGCAATATTATTACTCTCTGTAGCACCACTTGTAAAAAAAATCTCGTCCTTATTTACACCCAAAATAGCAGCTACTTGACTTCTCGCTTTTTCAACTACTTGTCTTGCATTATCTCCAAAATCATGTGTACGGCTATCAGCATTACCAGTAGTATTTTTGTATACTTCAATCATTGTGCTTAACACTCTTTCATCGATTGGTGACGAAGAATTGAAATCTAGATATACACTCATAATTACATCTCCAATACAAGGTTAAGAAGGTCATCAAGATTCTTAATAAAGTTTGTTCCTGACAAGTAAGAAATACCACGTTCCAAATGTAACTTGAAGTACTTTGAGACGGTTTCATCGTCGGTTGAAAACCCTTTATTCATACACCAAGCTTTGATTAAAGCTTCATATAAATCACTGTGCTCTCCACCAAATGTATACCATGACATTTCTACATTGCTGTCCGCAACAATGGGGATATCTGTAGGAATTGTGTTCTCCTTTAATGAGTAGCAGATTGCCCATCTACAAAGTACATTCCAATTCTTGATTCCAGTTTTACCTTTCAATCTTGAAAGGCGGTCTTTCGACTGACCGGATAGCTTTATTTGTTTAATTATCATTGCATTCACCTATAAAATAGCCTTTCTTGATTTTCGAACACTTCAGTACATCATCATATACAAGCGTAAATTCGTCACCAACATTTTCCTTCATAATCTCATAGTATTGATGATCTATTTCCGAATCAGTAGACAAAATGATAGTCTGATCACTCGCTTTTGGAAAATATGTTGTAATAAGCGCAACTCGATGAACAGAATCCATTCGAGATAATGGTGTATCAATGATAACAGGCAGTTTTTTCTTAGAACAAATGGCAAGTGCCCACAAGAGAGAAATAACCATAAGTTGCTTTTCACCTGCCGAAAGTGAATTTTGAGGTACAATTTCACCATCCTTATTCAAGTATACAAAATCCAGTGTAACCTCATTCATTTCAATACGCTCAATTAGATTCTTTTTATTAGCGAGCATTTTATAGCACTTGGTCATTGTACGAGCAAGAACACCTATTTTTCTCTTTTGTAACCGCACTTTGTATTCTGTGAGTGCTTGCGTTGCTTGGTGTGCGTATCTAAGTATACGGCTATTATCATCATCCAATTCAAGGTTGGTCAGCATGTTTTCTACAAACCTATTATATTCAGAGGTCGCTCTAATCGCATTTCCATTCAAACTTATGCGTTGTTTTTGATCAGTTTCAAGGATTACTTCCAATTTAATGATTTCTTGTTCGATAGTCTTAATCTTCTTGTATATTTTTGCAAGCGCTTTTTCATCAATATCAACACTTAAATAACTATCAATTTCATCAATTTTGGCCTTTCCTTGTGCACATGAAGCCATGTTTTGCAGCATATTTCCTTTAGCCCGAACTAAATCTTTACTTAAAAGTGTATTGAGCTGAAATAAACTTTGATCGGAAATATTAAAAATAATCTCTGTGCTTTCTTCTGATGCTTTATTCTCGACATAAGAAATAAATCCTTGGACTTCATCATTTTTTTGAGATGAACTCTCTATATATGTCTCAAACATAGAACGAATTTTATTAACTGTATACCCCAAAAGTTTTGTTTCATGCT
>DALYYK010000072.1:0-9138 GCA_031983305.1 Candidatus Fimivivens sp.
ACGCGAGCAGCTTCTATGGCTGCATTTAACCCTAATAAATTTGTTTGGTTCGCTATGCTGCTGATAAAGGCAACGATTTCATCTGTTTGTTTTATTGAATGGGTCAAATTATTACTGAAAGCGCCAAGCTCGCCGGAGATATGGGCCAATTCCGCAGTTGTAGCGGCGATCTCTTCCATATTTGCCGTATACTCTTGTGCGGATGTCGCTAAATCATTTGAAATATGTTGTATTTTCTCTTGTGTATCTACCGCCTGAGCTGTAATAACACAACCAACGACCTTGTTGCCATTTTTAAACGGGTATGCGCACGCAATATAAGGCGCGCCAAAAGCGGATTGCTCTTTTGAAACCTTTCGAACAACTTTCTTACCGGTTGCCATACATTGTTCGCTGGCTTTACCTTGCATCGGATCTCCGACCTTGACTTTGAAATCAAAAGATTTACCCGGAGCATATGACGTGTAATACCCCTCTTTAATGACAGATACATCAACATCTCCCGTAAATATTTCATTGAGATATGGCGTCAAAACCGTAAAAAAATCTAATAATTCTTCCGCTGAATAATTTTTCACAATATCTGCTCCTTTATATTTCTTATAATAAAAAATAGCTATTAACTATATCAATCTAATATAAATGCAGCATTGGAATAATGAAGATCATTTCTATTTTAGCGCTTTGAATTAAATATCATTAGCTTATTGCGCTTGCATGATTGAATAAATTCTATAAGCACAGTTCGTACATTTTTCCTGTTAGTCTATTATCGCTTTATTGCGTCTAAATTTCGTCGATTTCCTTAATAATAACTGCAATAGCGCTACTGTGTAATTTCAATGGTCTAGCATTGCAGGGTAATAAAGAACCTGAGATTACAGCACTTATCTGTAATCTCAGGTTCTAAGCGTTTCACTGGTCATAAGGGCATTTCTCAGCGACCTCATGGAGATGCATGGCTACTCGTTTGACATATAATTCGAAATCTCTGCAAGGTCTCCCGCCATAGCAGCAAAGCTAAGGCTGGCATTCGCCATTTCTTGTATAGACACTTCTTGGGATTTTACAGTGCCATCAACCGCTTGAATTTTTGCATTCATTTGGATAATAGATTGCTGTATCTTGTCCAATAAGGTTTTAATATTTTTGACTGATTCAGCGCTTTCTACCGCTAACTTTCGAACTTCACCCGCTACTACGCCAAAGCCTCTGCCAAGATCGCCAACGCGAGCAGCTTCTATGGCCGCATTCAAGCCTAATAAATTCGTTTGGTTCGCTATGCTGCTGATAAAAGCGACTATTTCATCTGTTTGTTTTATTGAGCTTGTTAAATCCTTACTAAAAGATCCAAGCTCGCTAGAGATATTCGCCAATTCCGCAGTTGTAGCCGCGATCTCTTCCATATTTGCCGTATACTCCTGCGCGGATGAGGCTAAATCCTTTGAAATATGTTGTATTTTCTCTTGACTGTCCACCGCCTGCGTTGTGATAACGCAGCCAATCACCTTATTACCATTTTTAAACGGGTACGCACACGCAATATAGGGTATCCCAAAAGCGGATTGCTCCTTGGTAATCTTTCGGATAACCTTCTTCCCAGTTTCTATACATTGTTCGCTGACCTTACCTTGCATTGGCTCTCCGGCCTTGATTCGCAAGTTGAAAGATTTACCCGGGACATATGACGTGTAATAACCCTCTTTAATGACAGACACACCAACATCCTCAATAAATATTTCATTAAGATATGGCGCCAAAACTGTAAAAGAATCCAAAATTTCTTCCGCTGAATAATTTTTCACAATATCTGCCCCCTTTATATTTCTGATTGGAACAATGATAATTATTAATATTTTAGCCTTTTCAATGATGAATTGTCAAGTATGCCACCTTTATGTAGAAAAATCTGATACGAATCCCTCATACAGCATACCTATTGGCATAGATACGATATCATCTTTATGGGGAGGGTTTGCAAGGCTTTTCTCGTAGTACAGGACAGACAGCACAGGCAAAGATGCGCCGCCGTGCGAAAAAGCCGCAAGATAAAATCGTTTTTATCGTTTGGCCTTACTCGATTATAAATAGCGGTTAGCACTACTGCACAGCGACACGATAAATAAGGCAAAGCGCCCATTTTCAGAAGCAAATAGCTTGAAAATGGGCGCTAACTAATTATTTTTATGGGTCAGCTCTTACCGCTTGGTGGTATTGCGCATAGCCTGACGGGTGGTGCGCACCTCAGTGAGCAACTTGGTCAGCGTCTCTTCGGACTGGCGCAGCAGGTCGTCTGAGAACTCCTGCGAGGCCGAGCGCAGATCCTTGGCCTTTTGTTGCGCCTGCGAGATGATCTCGGCAGCCTTTTGCTGCGCCTGCTTGACAATCTCCTCCTGCGCGATCAGCGCGCGAGCGCGATCTTCGGCGCGGCGCACGACGGCGTCGGCCTCCCGCTTGGCGGTCGCGATGATGTCGGCCCGATCCGAGACGATGCTCTTGGCCTGCTTGATCTCGCCGGGCAGGTTCATGCGGATATCGTCGAGCAGCTCCTGAATTTTTTCAATATCCACCACGCTGCGGTTGTTGGTCAGCGGCAGATTCCAGCTTTTATCCAACAGCTCGTCGAGCATGTCCAAAATTTCTTCAATATTCATTCTGAAGCGTCTCCACCTTTCTTTTCAAATCGCTGGTACACCCGCTCGTGCAGGCACCGGGGCACGAGGCCCGAAAGATCGCCGCCGAGCATCGCC
Organism: Candidatus Fimivivens sp.; assembly: GCA_031983305.1. Taxonomy (GTDB): domain Bacteria; phylum Bacillota; class Clostridia; order Oscillospirales; family Ruminococcaceae; genus Yanshouia. The sequence goes on from DALYYK010000072.1 coordinate 2,751, forward strand.
ATCTGGCGCACAAGGCTCGAGCTGAGATACAGGTTATACAGGCTCGTGGTCAGAAATACCGTTTCGGCGCCCGGATAGAGCTTTTTATTGGTGATCGCCATCTGGAACTCGTACTCAAAATCGCTCATAGCGCGCAGCCCCTTGATGATGGCGACGGCGTTTTTGTCGCGGACGTAGTTGATCAGCAGGCCGGAATAGCTGTCCACCTCGACGTTGGGGTATTCGGCCACCACCTCGCGGATCATCTCCATGCGCTCCTCGACCGAGAAGGTCGGATGCTTGTCCGGGTTGATGACCACGACGACAATCACCTTGTCAAACAGCTTGGAGGCACGCTTAAAAATATCGAGGTGGCCGTAGGTGACGGGGTCAAAACTTCCGGGACATACTGCAATTCTCATAATGTCTCCTTAAAGCGCACGGTAGGTCGTCAGCTTGGCCTTACCGTAACGGTATTCTTTGCGCGCGGCAAAGGCGCCCGCCGTCTCGGGCAGCGCCTCATCCCGCTCGGTCTCGCAGATGATGATGCCGCCGGGCGTCATGCAAGGGGCCAGCAGCGGTAGGATGGCATCGAGCAGCCCCTTGCCGTAGGGCGGGTCGAGCAGCGCGATATCAAACGGCTCGCGCACCGTTTTTAAGAACGCGGCGGCGTCCATCATGACGACCCGCGCGCGCTCTTGCAGCTTGGTGTGCGCTAGGTTTTGGTTGATGGCCTGATTCGCCTCGCGCGAGGCGTCGACAAAGACCGCCGAACGCGCGCCGCGCGACAGCGCCTCGATACCGAGTTGGCCCGAGCCGGCGAAAAGATCAAGCACTAAAGCGCCCTCAACCTCAAACTGAATGATCGAAAACAGCGCCTCTTTCGCCATGTCCGAGGTGGGGCGGGTATCTAATCCCTGCGGGGCCGCGAGCTTTCGCCCTCTGGCCGTGCCGGTGATAACTCTCATGTTTCTGTCTCCTTGAGGCATCAGTTCAGTGACCGATGTTTTTTAAAAGTGTGGCGGCTGCCTATTATTATCCCCTTTTTATGCCTTTTTGTCAACCGATTTCGCCCTGCTCGGCTGCTTCGCGCAGCGCTTTGGCCGCGCGGATATTCATGCCCTTGACGGCAGCCAATTCCTCCTCGGAGGCGGCGAGAATCGCCTTTTTAGTCTTAAAATGCGCGAACAGCGCCCGCGCGCGAACCTCACCGATCCCCGCCACTTTGGTCAGCGACAGCTCAAACGCCGTTTTTTTATGCACCTTGCGCGCATAGTTTATGGCAAAACGGTGCGTTTCATCCTGAATGGCGGTCACAAGCGTAAAAACACTGCGGTGAGAGGCAATGCCGATCTCGCCGCCCTGCGACGAAATGGCGCGGGTACGGTGCCGATCGTCCTTAACCATGCCGAAAACCGGGATATCAAGCGGGAGTGCCTCGAGCACGCCTTTGGCCGTCGAAACATGACCCCGGCCGCCGTCGATGAGCAGCAGGTCGGGCAGGCGGTTGAAAAAACCGCCGTCCGGCTCCTGCGCCAGATACCGCGCGAAGCGGCGATTAAGCATCTGCGCCATGCTGGCGTAGTCGTCGGGACCGACGATGTCCTTGATCGAAAAATGCTTATAGGCGGCCTTCTGCGGTCGCCCGTTCTCAAACACAACCATCGAACCGACGATCACGTCGCTGCCGATGTTTGAAATATCGTAGGATTCGATCCAGACCGGCGGCTTGGGCAGCCCTAAGAGCTTTGCCAGCTCGTCGAGCGCGGCCAGCTCGCGTCCGGTGCGCCCGCTGCTGCGTAATGACAGCTGCTCGGCGGCGTTGAGCCGCGCCATTTCGACAAGCTTGACCAGATCGCCGCGCTGCGGCTGCACAATCGCGACCTTTTTCTTTAAGCGCTGCGACAAAAGCTGCTCGATGAGCGCTTTGTCAGTCAAATCGCCATCCACCGTCAATTGCGCGGGCAGCTCGTGCAGCGGGTCGGAGTAATAGCGCGAGATGAATTCACCCCGTGCGTCCTCGACCGATGAGACATCGGGAAACAGAAAGTCGAGCTTATCGACGAGCCGCTGCCCCCTGAATTTAATCAGCGATAATGACAGATCGTCCCCCGACTGCACAAAGGCCATCACGTCCTGATCGGCGACGTTGGTGTAGACGACCCGCTGCCGGTCGGCAAAACGCGCGATGGCGCGCAGCCGGTCGCGGTATTTGGCCGCCTTTTCAAACTCGAGATTTTCGGCGGCCTGTTCCATCTGCTCGTTAAGAACGCGCTGCGCCTCGGCGCTGCCGCCCTTGATGTACTCGATCGCCTGCCGCATAATCTCGGCGTATTCCACCGATGAAATACCGCCCCGACACACGCCCATGCACTGCTTGAGGTGGTAGTTAAGGCAGGGCCGCCCTTTTTTGATATCACGCGGGAACTGCCGCGCGCAGGTCGGCAGGCCGAACGCCTTGTTCGCTTCATCGGCGGTGTTTTTGACCACCCACGCCGACATATACGGCCCGATATAAACAGCGCCGTCGTCCGCCTTCTGCTTGACCTCGGTGATACGCGGGTAATCCCCCTTGTCGATGCGCAAATAGCTGTAGCCCTTATCATCCTTGAGCAGGATGTTATATTTAGGCGTGTGCTGCTTGATTAAGCTGCACTCGAGCACAAGCGCCTCGAATTCGCTGGCCGTGACGATCGTTTCAAAGTCCTGCACCTGCAAGACCATCGCCAGCACCTTGGGCAGATGCTTATCGAGCGCGCGAAAATAGCTCGAAACGCGGTTTTTTAAGTTTTTGGCCTTGCCGACATAGATAATCTCGCCGGTCTTGCCGCGCATCAGATAAACGCCCGGCTCGCTGGTGAGCGAACGGGATTTTTGATGCAGCGCCCGGATTCTTTCTTCCGACATATTCTTCCCCCATTTGCCGCCGCGCGACAAAAACGGCGTGCCGCCCTAAAAAAGCAGCACACCGTCTCGCTGAAAGCTCTAATCTTAGAATTGCTCGGTAAAGCCGGTCTCAACAAGCTTTGCCAAACCGTCAACAGCGACCTGCTCATCGGCACCGTCCGCAATGATACGTATAGAAGAGCCCCCGATGATGCCCAGAGAAAGTACACCTAAAAGACTCTTGGCATTCACACGCCGTTCATCCTTCTCAACCCAAATGGACGCTTTGAACTCGTTGGCTTTCTGGATGAAAAAAGTAGCGGGACGGGCATGCAGACCGATCTGATTCTGCACATTAACTTCCTTCATATACATAATACATATCTCCTATCATCGATGATTTAAAACAATAATTCGTGTTTCCATCTTCATTATACGGTCATTGTGGCACCACGTCAATCACGCAGAAGGCAATTACACATCATCTGGCAAATTTTCTACACCTACGCAATAAACAGGCCGCTACAAACAAGGCGTTTGTACTATTTCACTAAGTATTTTTCAACATCATTATCAAATTATGCACGACCGGCCCCAACATTGCGGGTAAAAGATTTGCGGTTTTTACTTTTGTCGCTCCGAGCATATTAGTGCCGATCAGCAGCACAATGCAATAGCCCACCATGCAGATCTGATTAAGCAGCGCCGTGCCGTCTAAAGCCGGGGCCAGCAGTCCCGCGCACAGCGTGATCAACCCCTGATACGCGAGCACCGCGACGGCCGAAAACAGCACGCCGTATCCCAGCGCCGCCGCAAGCACGATCGATGTGATGCCGTCGAGCGTCGCCTTGACAAGCAGAATGCTGCTGTCGTGGTTGAGCCCGTCGGAAATAGCGCCGACAATCGCCATAGCGCCGATGCAAAACAGCATCGAGGCTGACACAAACCCCTTGGCAAACCCCTGCGCGCCCAGCTTGTGCTCAATGGCCAGCCCGCCCGCGTTGAGCTTGTCCTCAATGCAGATCAGCTCGCCGATAATGCCACCCGCCGCCAGACTCAGCACAAGCAGAATGCCGCCCTCGTAGGACAGCAGCCCCGTGGCGGTGTCGGCGGTGATCATCGCACAGATGACGCCGTTTAAGCCCAATATCGCCACGCCGGTTCCAACAAACTTCAGCGCATTCTCTTCAATACGCTGCGGCAGGCCCTTTTTGAACAGCAGGCCGATGGCCCCGCCCGCCGCGATGGCCACCGCATTGACAATCGTTCCGGTCATACCTAAGACTCCCCTTCTTTAGCGTGCTTGTCCAGCAGCTTTCGATCCTGTTTAGTCAGCTCAACCCGCTCATATAAATCGGGGCGGCGCGTCTCGGTCAGGCGCAGCGACTGTACCCGCCGCCAACCCGCGATATTCGCGTGGTGCCCTGAAAGCAGCACCTCGGGCACCGCCCTGCCGCGCCACTCGGGCGGGCGGGTGTACTGCGGATATTCGAGCAAACCGTTGTAGTGGCTCTCTTCGGTGTAGCACTCGGCGTCCGAGAGCACGCCCTCACACAGCCGCCCCACCGCGTCGGTGACAACAAGCGCGGCCAGCTCGCCCCCGGTCAGCACATAATCGCCAACCGACAGCTCTTCGTCCACGCACTCCTCTATAAATCGCTCGTCGACGCCCTCGTAATGCCCACATATTAATAGCAGCGCGGGTTTTTGGGCGTATTCGATCGCCTTTTGCTGATTAAAAACGCGCCCCTTGGGCGAGAGGTAGACGACGTAGGGGCGTTCGTCGCTCTGGTGCCGCTGCCCAAACGCCTCACAGCAGCGCGCCAGCGGCTCGGCTTCGAGCACCATGCCCATCCCCCCGCCGTAGGGGGTGTCGTCGACGCGGTGAAAACGGTCGTCGGAATAGTCGCGGATATTGACGCAGGAGATGTCCAGCTTGCCCGCACGCCGCGCCCGCCCGATGATGCTTTCATCGACCACCCGCTCACACATTTCGGGGAACAGCGTTGCAATCTCAATCTTCATCGTCAAACAACCCCTTGAGCGGACGAATACACATAACGCCAGCGTCGGTATCGGTGGAAATGACGACCTGCGGAATAGCCGGTATCAGCCGCACGCTGTCGTCCGGAAAGGTGATGTGGTAGACATCGTTGGCCCCCGTCTCGGTGATATCCGAAAGTATGCCGTAGGTGTGACCGTCGTCGGCGTCAGCAACGGTGAGCCCAATCAGATCCTGAATAAAGTGCTGGCCCTCGGCCAACGGAATATCATCGCGGTGCGCCCATAAAATTTTACCGCGCAGCGGCTGCGCCTGCTCGATGCTGTCGATGCCCTTGAGCTTTAAGAGCGCCATATTTTTATGAACGCGGCCGCGTTCAACCTCCAGCGGGCTTTTGCCGCCGTCGAGATACAGCGTCGCGACACCGGTCAGCTCCTCGGGCGCGTCGCACCAAGGCTGCACCTTGATCTCGCCCAAAACGCCGTGGGTCGTGACGATCTTGCCGCATTCAAGATATTGCTTTTTCATTCGTTGTTCTCCTCAGTTTGGCGGATCAGTTTAAACGCCGTCTGCTGGCGATGCGTAGATTAAAAGTTTTCGTCGAGCTTTTCAAAAAGCTTGTAGGGTTCGGGGCAACGCCCCGCGTGATTGATCGAAAAAAGCGCAGGAGAGGGAGCAAGAACAGTCCGGGGGACTGTTCTTGCGTGGGAGAACCCCCGCAAGGGGTTCTCTCGATGCCGCGTTAGCGGCGTCCGTGCCTTTTGCGTTATAATTCTTGCTCTATGGTGAAAAAGACGGCATCTCACTCTCAGCGGATGGTTAAAAGGAGTGTCCCTAAATGCACGGGATGCATTTGGAGACACTCCCTTTGTTTTAAAACCGAAAAAATTCAGTCGATTTCGACGACGGCCTTTTCGCCGGTTCTGCCGCAAGCGGAGCGAACCACAGTACGAATCGCCTTGGCGATGCGCCCCTGCTTGCCGATGACGCGTCCCATGTCCTCCGCCCCAACATGCAGGTGATAGACCACCGTTCCGTCTTCGGCGGGCGCATCGGCAGTGACGGTTACCGCATCCTTGTCATCGACAAGGCCTTTGGCAATAACGCTGATTAACTGTTCCATCCTGCCCTCCATTGGTTAAAGCACGTCGTTCTTCTTGAGGATCGCACGCACCGTCTCGGTGGGCTGAGCGCCATTGGCGATCCACTTCTTAGCCTTTTCGGCGTCGATCTGCATAACCGACGGCTCCTTGGTGGGATCATAATAGCCCAGTTCCTCGATGAATCTTCCATCTCTGGGGTATCTGGAATCCGCTACCACAATTCTGTAAAAGGGGGCCTTCTTAGCACCCATGCGGCGAAGTCTTATTTTAACAGCCAAACCTGTCACCTCCTAGTTTTTTGGTTTTAATTTATTTTTACCCAGCAACGTGGGGAAAAACCTATGTTGGCCCAACTTTAAAACGGCAGGCCTGCCTTGCCCATCAGCCCGCGGCCCTTCATGCCCTTGAGCTGCTTCAT
>DALYYK010000073.1:0-9084 GCA_031983305.1 Candidatus Fimivivens sp.
GCCCGCGTACCAAGGGCAAGACCAATATCGGCTGTATCTTCTACGGCAAGAAGGACGGCAAGGATAAAAGCTACTATGTTTACAACGTCTGCGACCACGAGGCATGCTACAAAGAGGTCGGCTCGCAGGCTGTGGCCTACACAACCGGCGTGCCTGCCATGATCGGCGCGATGATGCTTTTAACCGGCGCTTGGAACAAGCCCGGTGTGCACAATATCGAGGAGTTCGACCCCGATCCCTTCATGGATGCGCTCAACAAGTACGGCCTGCCCTGGCAGGAAAGCTTTAACCCCACGCCGGTGGACTGAGATGCGTTTTGAAGCGTTGCCGACCCCTTGCTTTGTGGTGGACGAGGCGTTAATTGAAAAAAATTTGCAAGTTTTACAGGGCGTGATGCAGCGCACCAGCTGCAAGATTCTGCTGGCGCAAAAGGCGTTCTCGCTCTACAAGCTCTACCCGCTGATCGGGCAATATCTCAGCGGGACCGCGGCGAGCGGGCTGTTTGAAGCGCGCCTTGGGTGCGAGGAGATGGGCCAGGAGAACCATGTGTTTTCCCCCGCCTATCGTGAAGCGGATATGCCTGAGCTGGTAAAAATCTGCGGGCATATCGTCTTCAATTCCTTTTCGCAGCTTGAGCGCTTCGGCGCGCAGGCTAAGGCGGCGGGCTGTGAGATCGGCCTGCGGCTAAACCCCGAATGCTCAACGCAGGAGGGGCATGCCATCTACGACCCCTGCGCGCCCTATTCGCGGTTTGGCGTAACAAAGGCCAATTTTCGCCCCGAGCTGCTGGACGGCGTTTCGGGCTTTCATTTCCACACGCTGTGCCAGCAGAACGCCGACGCGCTGCTGGAGACTATCGCCGCCGTCGAAGAAAGCTTTGGCGAATGGCTGCCGCGGATGAAATGGCTCAACTTAGGCGGCGGGCATCACATCACCCGTGATGACTATGATATCGCGGCACTGGAGCGGTGCATCACGCGGCTGCAACAGCAGTACGGCTTGCAGGTCTATCTCGAACCGGGCGAGGCGGTTGCGCTTAACGCGGGCTTTCTCGTCGCCTCGGTGCTCGATACGCTTAAAAACGGCATGGATATCGCGATTCTTGATACCTCGGCCGCCTGCCATATGCCGGACGTCTTAGAAATGCCCTACCGCCCGCCGCTTATTGATTCCGGCCTTCCGGATGAGAAGGCGCACACCTATCGCCTTGGCGGCCCAACCTGTCTCGCGGGCGATATCATTGGCGACTACAGCTTTGACGCGCCGCTCAAAATCGGTGACCGGCTCGTGTTTGGCGATATGGCGATCTACTCGATGGTCAAAACCAACACCTTTAACGGCATGCCGCTGCCCGCCATCGCGCTGCGCGACAGGGACGGCGACTGCCAGATTCTAAACCGCTTCGGTTATATCGATTTTAAAGGCCGACTCGCATAAGCATCGGTGCATAACCGATTTGATCAACGCAAAAGGCATCCGAAAAAAACGGATGCCTTTTTGTTCGGCAGGTAAATTCTACAGCCCTGGCTGATTTTAACAAATCAGTCGACAACGCAGTACAGTTTTGCTATACTAGACCGCAGAAAGCTTTGAAAGGAGCGAAAGAGATGGAGAAATTTACATCATACGAAAAACTGTCCAAGAAGCGTAAACGGCAGCTCGACGCGGCGCGGCGTAAGGACTGGGGTGCGATCAGCCCGGTGACGCGCAGGCCGGAGAACCCAAAAGCGTACAATCGAAAAAAGGCACGGAAATGGAGCGATACGCACCAGAACCGTGTCTTTTTTATTGGGGCTACAGCAGCTTGACAAGCCCCAGCAGTAGTATGATGCCCGCGACATTCACAAGCGTGAACACCCAAAGATAGCGCAGCGGCTGCGCGTGCGCTGATCTCAGGTAATATTTCAGCGAAATTAAGCTCGCCAGCGAGGCAATCGGGGTGCCCAGCCCGCCGATGTTGACGCCGAGCAGCAGTCCGCGCCAGTCCGCCGTAAAGCGTGCCAGCAGCACGGCGGCGGGAACGTTGCTGATTACCTGACTGGCTGCCACGGCGGAAAACAGCGTGTTTTGCGCCAGCAGCGCGCTTAATAGATCACGCACCTGCGGCAGCCGCCCCATATTACCCGCAAAAACAAAAAAGCAGACAAAGGTCAGCAGCAGCGGATAGTCCACTTTTTTAAACAGATCAGGAGAGAGGATGAGCAGGCAGACGACAACCAGTGCCGTTAAAATGATATAAGGGAAAAGATGCAGCACCGACAGCAGGCACACAAAGAACAGCGCGGCGTATACCGCCAGCCGCCCCGGATGGCACAGCGTTTGGCGCTTAGAAAAGGACATGGTTATCGTGTCATTTTTAACGCACAGCGTCGCTGCCGACAGTGCCGCGACGCTAATCAGCATAAATGGCATAACCGTTTTAAAAAACGCGCCGGCGTGCAGTCCATAAAAGAAATATAAAAACAGATTTTGAGGATTGCCCACCGGTGTCGCCATGCTGCCGAGGTTTGCGGCAACGGTCTGCAAAACGATGATGTAAATAAGCCCGTCACGGCGGTTAATCTGCCCAAAAACAAGGATGGTAAACGGCACAAAGGTAATCAGCGCGACGTCGTTCGTGACCAGCATCGCGCAGAAAAACGGCAGCAGCACCAGCGCAAGGCATAAGGCCCGAAAATGGCCGCAGCCGGTCAGCAGCCTTTGAGAGAGCGCCGTGAACACGCCGCATTGCTCAAAGCCCAGCACCACCGCCATCAGGCAAAACAGCAGGCAGAGCACGCGGGTGTCGAAATAGCCCAGATACAAAGCGTCGGGCGGGACAGCCAGCATGGAGAGTGCCGACAGCACAAGGCAGATGCCAAGCAGTGTGTCGCGCATAAAAAACGTTTTTATCGTGCCAAAAAGGCGCATACCGGTACCTTTGAAAGCCTTTCACTTCAAAAATAGGCAAAAAACTGCCGAGCGAAAGGAAGTATAGCACATAAAGCGCTGCCGTTCAATAGGGGTAGATATAGGGCTCGGCCGGCGCTTCAGCTGGGGTGACGCTTTCGACCAGTATACAGGGAATTACCTCGCCCGCAAAGGTGGTCTCGCTGATGACGCCCTCCACCTTGACCCAGGCATCGATGGCAAGCTGCGGCGCGCCGTCATAAAGGCACAGAAGGCCGGTCGGCTGCATATCGGCCGCGCAGCAGACCATCATGAGCCGTGCGGGTACAAACTGATTGGCCGCAAAGCTGTCGTTATCCTTAAAAACCGAGCCGACCATCGAGATTCGGACCCCTTTATAGTCCCCAAGATGCTCATAGACCGCCGATACGCCGGTGTAAAAGTTTTGACTGGTCAATACCAGTACGCCGTCCTGCAAGGTGATGTCCGGCGATTGGCGTTCGATCTCGGGCAGCGGCGGCACGCTGCTGGCAGCCTCAGGGACGGGCGGTTCCGACGGGGTGTTGCCCACGGCGGACGAGTTGCTGATCAGCTGCACAGTGCCTGTTGTGCCGCTGGCGGAATCCAGCGTCTTGGGGGGGATGGCCAACGCCATCAGCAGCGGCAGCGCGAAAAACAGCAGCGGCCAAAAGCTGCCCGACTCGACCGGCGAGAAGAGCGAGCGGCCCAGCAGCAGCGCAATGATCAGCATGGCCGCCGCCGCAAACAGCATAAACGGAATAATTCTCGGGTGGACATACAGCCGTACCGAGCCGGTCAGAACAGTCATGCAAAAAAAAGCGGCAAAACCCAACAGCAGCACCATTTTTAGTGCTACGGTGGTATTTAAGCGGTGTAAGCGTTCCATAGAGCCCCCTCCTTTAAACAAGCGCTGCAAAAAAGTACAGCATCAGAAAATTGGCGAGAAAAATGAGGAATACCAGCGTGGCGACAAAGCTTTTCTTAAAGCCCGCGAGCAGCATCAGAATATTTTTAATATCCATCATCGGGCCAAATACCAAAAAGCCCATAATCGCGCCGATGGGAAAACGCCCGGCGAAGCTTTTGGCCATAAAGGCGTCGGAAGTTGAGCAGGCCGAAAACACAAACGCCACCGCCATCATAATCAGCAGCGGAAGACCGCTCTTTTCGCTAAGGCCTGCAAACCAGGCGCGCGGAATCAAAATCTGGATCAGACTCGTGAATAGCGCGCCGAGCACGAGATAGCGGCCCACCTCAAAAAACTCCTCGCCCGCGTGGATAAACATAGTGCGCAGCTTTTGCTGTAAGGCGTGGGTCGTGGTTGCTTCGGCTTCATCGTGAGCGGCGTTGGGCGGCGCGGCGCAGCAGCCACCATGGTCGTGGTCATGGTCATGGCCATGGCCGTCTCCGTGTCCGTGGCAACCGCAAGCGCAGCCGCAATCATCCTGTGTGTCGGACAGCGCCCCGCGGTTTATATCGAGCAAAAACAGCATCAGTCCGACCACCAAGGCAATAGTCAGCCCGAAAGCGACCCGGAAAACGGCCACGCGCGGCTGCCCCGGAAAAGCATATAGGGTCGAGACGATCACAATGGGGTTGATGATCGGAGCCGACAGCATAAAGGTGACGGCAATCGGCAGCGCCACCCCTTTTTTGACCAGACGCCTCGTCACCGGTACAATGGCGCATTCGCACACCGGGAACAGCAGCCCCGCAAACAGCGCCGTAATAAAACCCAGTCCGAATCGCGAAGGGAAGATACGCACGACCCATTGGTCGGGCGCAAAAATCTCGAGCGCCGACGAAACAAAGATACCGATGAGCATAAACGGAAAGGCCTGCATCAGGATGCTGATAAAAATCGTGTTAAAGACCTGAAGCTGATCAAGCAGCTTCGTATCGGCCACCCTCGAAAAAGAAAACAGCAGATATAATATCAGCACTGCAATGAGCACGGCGGCGGCTATAACCGAAAGGTCGGCCCCCGCTTTAGGCTGTCGGGTCGAGGCGCTCCCCTGTGTAGAATCATGGTTGGGCTGCATTGTTCATTTCCCCTCGCGCTGAATTTTTTGCAGGCATGCCGGGCAGTGGCCATACAGATCGAGCTGATGCGCGGCGATCAAAAAGCCGGTTTGTCGCTCTAGCTGCTTTTCATAACCCGCGAGCGGGCAGCCCTCAACAGAGAGCATTCGCTTGCAGTCTAAGCAGATCAGATAGTGCCGGTGCGTCGGGCGGTTAAAGGTGTACAGCATTCGATGCGCGCCGAACAGCGTCATCGCGGTGATCAGCCTTTTCTCGGCCAGACTGTCAAGCGCGCGATAAACGGTGGAAAGATTGGCCGCCGCGTTTTGCGCTTTAAGCGTCAAAAGAATTTGTTCGGCGTCAAGCGGTTGCTCGCTTTGGGATAGAATCGTCAGAATCGACAGCCGTATCTTGGTGCTTTTAAGCCCGTGCTGCCGCATCGTCTGAGAAAAATCGGTTATCTCCATCATATCCCCTCCAAGGCCCGGCGATAGATATGCGCCTGTTCATAAAATAGGCGCATCAAGCTTGTCATCGATCAGCATGGGCTATAAGCTCTCAAAAGATACAAACGCGAGCCGTTTGCATTTGCGTTGATATTATAGTACAGGTTGCCTGCCGATGTCAATTGAAAAGCGGGCGGATGTGTCGGCCCCACGCTGTGGCTTCGCAATGCCGTATGCCGCCCGTAGGTGCGCATAATAAAATATAAGCGCCGTACGGCGCTTATATAAAGGGACTGTGATAAAGTGGCGGCGGTCAAAGACAGCGGGTCGGCTCTACAGTACCAGATCGGGCATTTCGCTGATTAGGATAATGGAACAGCGCTTGCTGTCGCCGGGCGCAAAGCCCAGCGCATCGGCCAGCTTATCCGACAGTCGGACGACGCGTTCGTCGCAGTCACTTGAAATTTTGGATCCCAGCTCGGTCAACTGCACCGTACCGTAATGCTTTTTTTCAAGTAGCCTTTTATCCGAGAGCACCGCGAGCATTTTATTGACCGAGGGCCGGGTAACCTGTAGCTTGTCGGCGATATCCGATGAGCTGACACATGCCCTTTTTTGGGAGAGTTGCGCAATCGCCAGCAGATAGCGTATTTGTGAAGCGGTCAGTTGCATAAAAGCCTCCAAAGCAAAGGGGCGCGAACAACGCAGTTCACGCCCCATACCCAAAACTTATTTGTGGTGGCAGGCGCTCTCGCTCGGGCAATGCGCGCAGCCACAGCCGCAGCTACTTTTGTGGTTGAGCTTATCTTTGACCAGCTTGATAACAACGAGCGCGATCACCGCAAAGACGACAGCCCCGACAAGAATCGTGGGAAGATTCGTAGAAAAGAACTCAAGCATTTGCTTTCGCCTCCGATTTTATATGGCGCTCCTCTCTGTGATGCTCATAAGGGTTTTTGCGGAAAAGCAGCCACAGCAGAGCGGCCAGGAAAAGAATACCAACGGCGGTTCCGACCGTGAAGCCGTTGCCGGTGAAGAACAGGCCGAACTGATACACAATCAGCGAAACAGCGTACGCGAACGCGGTGAGATAACCGATGGCCCCCCAAGTCCACTTGGGATTGTTCATTTCACGGCGTATCGCGCCGATCGCCGCAAAGCAGGGCGCGCACAGCAGATTGAACAGCAGGAACGAGTAGGCCGACAGGGTTGTGAAGTGCGCCGCAATCGGCGAGAGGGTTTCAAAAGCGCCCTCTTCGACCATTTCAAGCGCGTCGCCGGCGACGCCGTACAGCACACCGAATACGCCGACAACCTCTTCCTTAGCGACAAGGCCCATGACGGTCGCCACAGTGGACTGCCACGTTCCGAAGCCGAGCGGAGCGAAGATGAAGGCGATTGAGCCGCCAACAGCCGCGAGAACCGAGTGGTCCATATCTTCGACCATTGTAAAGCTGCCGTCCACAAAGCCGAAGCTCGAGGTGAACCAGATCAGAACGCTGGCGGCCAAAATAACGGTACCGGCGCGCTTGATGAAGGACCAGCCGCGCTCCCCAGTGCTGCGCAGCACGTTAGTCGCCGAGGGAACGTGATAGGCGGGCAGCTCCATGACAAAGGGCGCGGGATCCCCGGCAAAGCCCTTTGTCTTTTTAAGGATGATGCCGGAAGTGATAACAGCGGCCACGCCAATGAAGTAGGCGGATGGTGCGACCCACCATGCGCCGCCGAACAGCGCGCCCGCAATCAGGCCGACAATCGGCATCTTGGCGCCACAGGGAATAAAGGAGGTCGTCATAATAGTCATGCGGCGATCGCGCTCATTCTCAATGGTACGGCTGGCCATAATGCCGGGCACCGAGCAGCCCGAGCCAATCAGCATCGGGATAAAGGACTTGCCCGAAAGGCCGAAGCGGCGGAAAATCCGGTCCATAATAAACGCGACGCGGGCCATATAGCCGACATCCTCAAGAATAGAGAGCATCAGGAATAGCACGAGCATCTGCGGCACAAAGCCGATAACAGCGCCCACGCCGCCCACAATGCCGTCCACCACAAGGCCGGTAAGCCAGTCGGCTACGCCGATGCCTGCCATCCATTCGCCGAGCGGGGCCATAATCCATTCGCCGACCAGCGTGTCGTTGGTAAAGCCGGTCAACATATCGCCGATCGTCGTGATCGAGATATAGTAAACAATGAACATGATGGCGGCGAAGATAGGCAGCGCCAGAATGCGGTTGGTGACAATTTGGTCGATTCTGTCCGAGCCGGTGAACTTAGACTGGTTCTTCTTTTTAACACTCGAAGAAATCACCTTGGAGATGTAGGCGTAGCGCTGGTTGGTAATAATGCTTTCGGCGTCGTCGTCCATCTCAGCCTCACAGGCGGCGATATGCTCTTCAATATGTGAGAGCAGCGCGGCGTCGAGCTCCAACTCCTCAATAACCTTTTCGTCGCGCTCAAACAGCTTGATGGCGTACCAGCGCAGGTTACGCTCCGACACCTTGCCCTCGAGCGACTCTTCAATGTGCGCGATGGCGTGTTCGACGCTACCGTCAAAGACCGAGGGCGCGTTGACAGCGGTTTTGCTCTGGGCAAGCTCGGCTGCTCTTTTGGCCGCCTCGACCGAGCCGACGCTCTTGAGCGCGGAGGTTTCGACCACCTCACAGCCCAGCGCGGCGCTGAGCTTGGCAAGATCAATGAGGTCGCCGTTTTTGCGTACGATATCGATCATGTTGACCGCGATGACGGTCGGAATGCCCAGCTCGATAAGCTGGGTGCTCAGATAAAGGTTGCGCTCAATGTTGGTGCCGTCGACGATGTTGATGATGGCGTCGGGCTTTTCGTTGACGAGATAGCCGCGGGCGACAACCTCTTCAAGCGTATAGGGGGATAGCGAGTAGATGCCCGGCAGATCCTGAATAATGACGTTTTTAAAACCCTTGAGACGGCCTTCTTTCTTTTCGACCGTTACGCCGGGCCAGTTGCCGACATATTGGGCCGAGCCGGTCAGGTCGTTGAACATTGTGGTTTTACCACAGTTCGGGTTGCCGGCAAGTGCTATTTTAATATCCATGTATACTCCTCCTTGCGACTGAGGGTTAGAAAGAGCTAACCCTTCGGCAAATATGTTACTCAACCTCGACCATTTCGGCGTCGCCCTTGCGGATGCTCAGCTCATAGCCGCGCACCGTCACCTCAATGGGGTCGCCCAGAGGTGCTACCTTGCGCACATAAACCTGCGTGCCCTTGGTCACGCCCATGTCCATGATGCGGCGTTTAATCGCCCCTTCACCGTGCAGCTTGACAACGGTTACCGTTTGACCTATGCCGACTTCTCTCAACGTTTTCATCGATGAATCACTCCCTATATCAGAATTCTATTGACCATACCTTTATCCAGCGCAATGCGGCTGTCTTTAATCGACAATATCATGTTTCCGCCAATTTCAGAAACCACCATGACGCGCTCGCCGACCACAAAACCCAGCTCGGCCAGATGTTGGCGAACCTCGTCTTTTCCCGTAATTTTACGAATATAATTGACCTCACCGAGTTTAGCCATTGTAAGGGGCATCATATTCCCTCCTCCGTTTCACCGGCTTAAATCATTAAGCCAAATGCATAAGGTTAGCTCATCCTAACCGTAAATAGTTTAGCATCTCTAACTTCTGGTGTCAATAGAATTTTAAAAATATGTCAATAAAAA
>DALYYK010000074.1:0-8998 GCA_031983305.1 Candidatus Fimivivens sp.
GAAATTTCGTGGTGCAACCACATCACAACCGGCTATCTCGACCAGTACAGCAGCCTTGAGCGGGGCAGGACGATCCGCGATATTCTGCGCACCGCCTTCGCGCATATGTACACGCTTGAGACCGAAATGCTGGCGCTCTACGATAAAATGGGCGACTGTTCCCCCGAGGAACTCGACGCGCTGATGGCCGACGTGGGCGAGATTCAGGAGATTTTAGACCACAGCGGCTTTTATACGCTCGACACGCGCATTGAGGAATATGCCAACGGGCTGGGACTCGGCGAAATCGGCCTTGACCGCGACGTGTCGGAGCTTTCGGGCGGGCAGCGCGCCAAGATTCTGCTAACCAAGCTGCTGCTTGAGAACCCAATGATTCTGATTCTCGACGAGCCGACCAACTTTCTGGACGAAAACCACATTGCATGGCTCAAGCGCTTTTTGCAGAATTACGAGAACGCATTCATCCTCGTCTCGCACGATATTCCGTTTTTAAACGACGTCGTCAACGTCGTTTACCACGTTGAAAACGCGGTGCTGACCCGCTTCAGCGGCAATTACGACCAGTTCATGACGCTCTACGAGGTTAAAAAACGCCAGCTTGAGCAGGCCTATGAAAAGCAGCAGAAGGAGATTGCCCAGCTTGAGGATTTTGTCGCCCGCAACAAGGCGCGGGTAGCGACCGCCAATATGGCCAAAAGCCGTCAGAAAAAATTGGACAAGATGGATATTATCGAGCTCAGCAAAGAAAAGCCCAAGCCCTCCTTTGCGTTTACCTCCGCGCGCACGCCGGGGCGGGAGATCATCGCCGCAAAGGGTCTGGTGCTCGGCTATGACGAGCCGCTGACCCGCCCGGTCGATGTGCTCGTCGAGCGCAACCAGAAGATCGCGGTGCGCGGCGTCAACGGGTTGGGGAAATCGACGCTTTTAAAAACGTTGCTCGGGCTGATTTCCCCGATCGCGGGCAGCGTGGAGCATGACCAGTTTGTTGAGGTCGGCTATTTTGAGCAGGAGGAAAGCCGGAGCGACCGCACCGCGCTCGAGGAGATCTGGCACGAGTTCCCGGGCATGACCAACGGCGAGGTGCGCGGGGCGCTGGCCAAATGCGGCCTGACCGCAGACCATATCACGACCCAGATGCGGGTGCTCTCGGGCGGTGAAAACGCGAAGGTGCGGCTGTGCAGACTGATGCTGCGCCCGATGAACCTGCTGGTGCTCGACGAGCCGACCAACCATCTTGATGTTGAGGCCAAGGCGTCGCTTAAAGAAGCGATTCGGGCCTATAAGGGCACGGTGCTGCTGGTGAGCCACGAGCCGGAGTTTTATAATGATGTCGTTTCGATTGTCTGGAATGTCGAGGATTGGACGACTAAGCTGGTCTGAGGCGGCAGATTAAGCGGTTTATAGTCGAACCAATTGGAAAGCAAAACAGGATTGGTGGGGTTATTTTGAGGCGGACAAGGCGTAGGGCGCAGGTGGGCTGACTCCCGGCAAGGACGACAGCGCGGTCAGGCGCAAAATGGACCACCAAGACGACTTTGTTTTCAATTGGTTGGGCTATAATCGCGATCTAATTGGTGCAGCCATTCCTCTGATACTTTTTCGACAGTCAAAAACCGGGCTTGGGAACCGATCGGTTCCCAAGCCCGGTTTGACGTTTAATCGAAAGCCTGCGCATGCCATACCACGCTATTTATTCTTCCGTGCTTCCAAGAAATCGTTCAACTCGGCATTCTTAATGTCAGTGATAAACATATGTCCTGGCGAATGGGTGATCACAATCGGGGGCTTTGCCGCTTCAATCGCCGCCTGCGGCGTCACACCGCAGGGCCAAAATACCGGTATCTCGCCTTCTCTGATCTCCACCGACTCACCGTAGTCGGGCTTCATGATATCCGCGACGCCGACCTCGGCCGGGTCGCCCATATGCACCGGCGCGCCGTGCACATTCGGGTACTGCTTGGTGATCTCATAGGCGATCTTGGCGTTCTCAGGCGTCATGGGCCGCATACTGCACACCATCGGCCCCTCGAACGGGCCGGCCTTGACGGTCTGGATATTGGTCTTATACATCGGCACGTTGCGGCCGGTCGCGATATGCCGCACCTCAATGCCCGCCTTGATCAGCGCCTCCTCAAACGAGAAGCTGCACCCGATCAGAAAGCCGACAAAGCCCTCTTGCCAGTAGGCCGAGGCGTCGTTAACCCGCTCTGAAAACACGCCGTCGCGGTAGATAAAATACTCGGGAATATCGGTGACGATGTTGCCGCCCTCGCCCATCAGATGGGTCTCGGGCGTGCCTTCGATGATCTCAAGCACAGGGCAGGGGAAGGGATTTCTGGCGGCGAATTCCTTAAAATCCGCGGCGTAATCGGCGGGCAGAATCACGAGATTCGCCTGCGCATAGCCCGCGCACATGCCCGCGGTCGGAAAGGTGATCTTCCCCTCGCGTATTTTTTGGCGTACCTCGGCGGGGCTCATGTCGATATAAGGCGTGATGTCATAGCGTGCCATATCCGTCTCCCTTTCTATTTGTTTTCAGCGCTGGGTTACGCGGCAGCGGTAATCGCGGCCATCAACGTTGACGGTGAACTCCCACGGGCCGGGCGCTTCGCGCACGAGGTCAAGATCGGTGCGGATCGCGTCGAGCCGCCGCAGGTTCGAGAGGTAAATGTCCTGCGCCTCGGTCACCGTCACCGCTTTAAAGCGGATGGTGTCGCCAAATTTGCACTGGGCTATCAGCGGAAAATCCGCCGTGATCACGTTGGCAATCTTGGTGTAACCACCGGTGGTCTGGCGGTCGGCCAGCATGATGATCGGCTGGCCCGCGCTGGGCACCTGCACCGCGCCCATCGAAATACCGTCTGAAATAATGTCGCCGCCCTTGATATGCTCGATGACCTCGCCCTCCAGGCGGCAGCCCATGCGGTCAAACTGGTTGGTCACCGAATAGGTCGCATTTAAAAAGGTTTTAATCCCCTTCTCGGTAAAGGCATCATCCTGCGGGCCCATGACCACGCGCAGCGTTTTGTGCGCCGCCGTAAAATCCTCAGGCGGGACAAAGCGCCCCTGCGTCAGATTTGGCAGATCGGTCTTGGGCGCGCTAAAGGCCAGGCGGTCATCCTTGCCGAGCTTTCGGCCCTCAACGCCGCCGATCTGCGCCTTTAAGTAGGTCGAACGGCTGCCCATGACCGGCGCAAGGTCAAAACCGCCCGCCACCGCCAGATAAGCCCGGCAGCCCGAGACCTGCATGCCAAACGTCAGCCGGTCGCCTGGCTTGACCAGCACGGCGCGGTACATCGGCATCGGTGAGCCGTTTAAGGCAGGCGACAGATTGCCGCCCGTGATGGCGATGATGTTGGCCTCGTCAAAGGTGGCTACGGGGCCCATCATCGTAATCTCGAGCACCGCCTCATCCTTATCGTTGCCGACAAGAATGTTGGCCAGCGCAAAAGAGCGGGGATCCATCACGCCCGAGACGGGCACGCCGAACTGCTGGTAGCCGGTGCGGCCCGCATCCTGCACGGTGGTCAGAAAGCCGCCGCTGCTAATCGTCATGCCCATCGTTAACCCTCCTTGCTGTATGTTTTGACAACGTAGCTGCCGTCGGCAACCCGCGCGGCAATATCGTCGAATTCGGCCTGATCAATCGGGCGATACTTGACATATTGCCCGGCCTGAAGCAGAATCGGCGTCTCACGCTGCGCGTCGTAGAGTTTTAATGGCGTTCTGCCGATAAGCTGCCAGCCACCGGGTGAGTCGATCGGATAAACACCGGTCTGGCTGCCCGCAATGCCTACCGATCCGCCCGGAATTTTAACGCGGGGGCTGGTCAGGCGCGGCGTGGCAATCTCGGCACTCATGCCGCCCATGTACGGAAAACCGGGCGTGAACCCAAGCATGTAGATCAGATACTCCGCCTCGGTGTGTATTTTGATGACTTCCTCGACGGTCTTATGGTTGTGCTCGGCGACAAAGTCGAGGTCCGGCCCCATCTCGCCGCCGTAAAGCACCGGAATTTCCACAACCGAGGCCGGGGGAATCTCAACCTCGTCGAGGCTGCCTAACAGCCCCGAGAGCGTGTCGCGCAACTTTTCGTAACGGATAATCTCGGGCCGGTAGTGCACGGTCAGCGAACGGTAGGTCGGCACCGTCTCGACAATGCCGGGCACGCCCTTCTTCTCAAGCGCGATATTAAAAGCGCGGATGCGCGCGTTGATTTCGGTGCTGATCTCATTACCGAACTCCACCAGAACCGAGGTGTCGCCGGTCATTAAAAAACGAACCTCCTGCATCAGACAAAACCTCCTTATTGCTGTATTTGATTAGGCGCGCCGCCAGTTTATCGGCGTTGAACTTATTGGTCGGAAGCTTAAGATACCGCTTAAATTCAACCGCATGTAAGCAAAACGGCGTTATCAGTCTGAATGATAAGTCGAACTGCTGTCAAAACCGTGGCGCGCCCGCAGCCTCGCTTTAGCCGAAGATGGTCAGAAGTTTGGGCACCGCCTGAATGCCGACGTAGCCGGTCAACAGCACCACGATCACGCCCGCGACAATCAAAAAGGTCGGGTGCTTATAATCCTCGCCAACGATCGCCTTATTGCGCGAGGCGAGCAGCATGGTGCCCAGCGTTACCGGCAGAATCAGGCCGTTGAGCGAGCCTGCCGCCACAAGCAGCGTCTTTGCGCCGCCGAGAATCGCCATGATCAGCGTGGAAAACGCGATAAAACCAACAATAAACCACTTTTCGTTCTTCTCGATAAAGGGATGCAGCGTCTTGAGGAACGAAACCGAGGTAAATGCCGCGCCGATAACCGATGTGACGCCCGCCGCAAACAATGCGACGCCGAACAGACGATAGCCGAGCTCACCGGCCGCGAGACGGAACGCCTCAGCCGCAGGGTTGCTGGCCTTCGCAATCGCGCCGATGGCATCGGCGCCACCCGCGGCGCAAACACCGAACACGGCAAGGAACAGCAGAATACGTACCGTACCAGAAACACCAATACCGGTCAGCACCGAGCGTTGAATCTTGTCAAGGTTCTGCTTGCCCGAGATACCCGCATCAAGCAGTCTGTGCGCGCCCGAGAAGGTGATGTAGCCGCCGCAGGAGCCGCCGAGCAGCGTGATCATCGGGAAGAACAGCGCCAAAGGCTCGTCGGGGGCAAAGACCTTCGCCGCCACCTGACCCACAGGCGGGCGGGAGCTGATGGCCACAACCAATATTGTGATCAGAATAATGGCGCCCAGCACCTTTGTGACGGTATCCATGCCCTTCTTCGCGTCCTTAGACAGGAAAATAGCGATGGCCAGCAATCCGCCGATGACACAGCCTACCTTGCTCGGGATGCCAAGCATCGCGTTTAAGCCCAGCGAAACGCCGCCGACGTTGCCGATATTAAAGGCAAGGCCGCCCAGCGCGACAAGAAACGCGACAAAATAGCCGAGTCCCGGCAGCACCTTGTTCGCGACATCCTGCCCGCGCATGCCCGAAACGCCGATAATACGCCAGACGTTGACCTGTGTGGTAATATCCAGCAGAATCGTACACAAAATGACGGTTGCAAACGACGCCATATGCTGCGAGGTGAACATGGTTGTCTGGGTCAAAAACCCGGGGCCGATCGCGGAGGTCGCCATCAAAAAGGCGGCGCCTATCAGGACAGCGGCGCTCTTCTTGTCGGTCTTGGCAGCAGAGGACGTGCTCAAATTCTCTTTGTTGTTCATAATAAATTTCTCCTCCTGTTCATCAAGTCGGCTTTGGGACCGTTGGCCGCCCTGCGGTACGCTGGCAGTCAGACTTTCTTCTGTGACCGCTCCGGCGTAAAACCGCCTTGGCGCGGCCTTCGGTCACCGCGTTGGTGTCGCGTGTCGGCAGCCGGTTGGTCAACACCCCGGCGACAAATGCCGCGACGCTTTTTAAAGCTGCGTCAAATTGCAGATCGTCACGCCGTTTTTCTCAAGCGTCTCACGGATGTTCTTAACAAATTCCAGCGCGCTGGGGTTATCGCCGTGCACGCAGATTGAATCGGCCTTGATTCCAATCACCTTGCCGGTCACCGTCTCGACGGTGCCCTGCGTCACCATCTGCACCGTTCTGGCAATAGCAATCTCCTTGTCGTGGATGACCGAGCCAGGCAGCTTTCTTGAAACGAGCGTGCCGTCCTCGTTATAGGCGCGGTCAGCAAATACCTCTGAAGCGGCGCGCAGCCCGACCTTTTCAGCGGCCGAAATCATTTTGCTGTTCGCAAGTCCCAGCAGGATAATGCTCGGGTCGACCTCATAAACAGCCTGACAAATGGCCTCGGCCAACGCCTCGTCGACCGCCGCCATGTTATAAAGCGCGCCGTGCGCCTTGACGTGCTGCATCGGAACACCCTTGGCCTTGGTGAACGCCATGAGCGCGCCGAGCTGATATTTGACATAGGCCTTCGCCTCGGCGGGGGTAACCACCATATTGCGGCGGCCAAAGCCCATCAGATCAGGGAAACCGGGGTGCGCGCCCACGGCGGCACCGGCGGCGGCCGCGTCGGCTACCGTCTGTTCCATCACGACAGGGTCGCCCGCATGCCAGCCGCAGGCCACGTTGGCCGAGGAGACATATTTGAGAATTTCGGCGTCCATACCGATGGTATACGCGCCAAAGCTCTCGCCAAGATCGCTGTTCAGGTCTACCTTATACATAAAACTTCCTCCCTCTGTTTTGGTGTCATCTATATATTAAGCAATTATGATGCCAAGTCACAAATCGGGCGCCTTCGACTTTTTTGCAGGAATATCGTCACATCCTGCACAATATTAATCAATAAAGTTTGTACAAGCTGCATCTATCCCGATTGTGCATCCGTGCGGACGTGCACATGCAAAGCGTGCGAAACCGCACACTTTGCAATTCATCGAATTTTAACACCAAATAAAAAAACCGCCGCAGCATCTCGGCTGCGGCGGATTTAAATTGTCAGTTAAAAGGATTCCCTTACTCCCCCTGCTGCTCCAGCTTTCTGCGCAGCGTAAACCGTGTAATACCCAAAAGCGCCGCCGCCTTCGAATAGTTATTGCCGCTGATTTGAAGCGCCCGATCAATGCAGTCGCGCTCAATGCGCTCCAAAAGCTGCGGCAGGCTGATGCCCTCCTCGCCAAAGTCCGGCACGCCGACCGCCCCGTTTTGATTCTGGCCCAGTTGGGCCTGCGCCTGTCTCTGCGACGGGAACGGCGCCTCGAGAAAGGCCGCCCTGTCCAACAGGGGGCCAGCACAAAACAGTGCGCAGCGTTCCAACACATTTCGCAGCTCGCGCACATTGCCCTTCCACGAATATTCGGTCAGCTCCTCGGCAAAGCGCGGATCAAGCCCTCCAATATCCTTGTCGAATTTGCGGTTAAAGTGTGCAAGAAAATAGTTGCACAGCGGCAGAATATCCTCAGGGCGCTCGCGCAGCGGCGGTATGGCGATCTGCATGACGTTGAGGCGGTAGAACAAATCCTCGCGGAACTCTTTGCGCGCGATAGCCTGACGCAGGTCGCGGTTGGTCGCGGCGATGACCCGCACGTTGACCTCAATGTCGTTGAGCCCGCCAACCCGCTTAAAACGCCGATCCTCCAGAAAGGTCAACAGCTTTGACTGCATCGCCAGCGGCAGCTCGCCGATCTCATCCAAAAACACCGTGCCGCCGTTGGCTAGCTCCAAGAGGCCCTTTTTGGTCTTGGCAGCGCCTGTGAACGCGCCGCGCTCGTAGCCGAACAGCTCGCTTTCCAAGAGATTATCGGGGATGGCCCCGCAGTTAATTTTCACCATCGCAAGTTGCCGGCGCGCGCTGTTGTGGTGGATGAGGTTGGCCACCACCTCCTTGCCGGTCCCGGTCTCGCCCCGGATCAGCACGTCAACGTCGCTGTGCGCCACAACGCCTATCTGCCGACGAATGTTCTGTATGGCGGCACTCTCGCCGACCAGCGCGTATTTCGGCGTCGAAACTAAGCCGAGATTGCGCTTGGTTTTGAGCTGGTCCATGCTGCGGTTGATCATCAGGTCGATGGCGTCAAGATCAAACGGCTTTAAAATATAATCATACGCGCCGCGCTTGACCGCCTCGACAGCCTGCGAGACCGAGCCGTAGGCGGTCATCAGCACAATTTGAATGTCGTCGTCGACCTTTTTGATCGCCTCAATATAATCCATGCCCTGCCGCTCGCCCAAGCGGTTATCAAGCAGCACAAAATGTGGCGCGAACCGCTCGACCAGAGGCAGCCCGCTCTCGATGCTGTCGGCCGTCTCCACCTGATGCCCAAGGTCGCTCAGGCCCTCGCGCAGCGACAGGCGAATCAGATATTCGTCGTCAATAATCAAGATCTTATAGGTCATGGCATTTCCTCCTGTATGCTGGACCGACGGATACGTCCATAGGTCAGATGAGACACGATCAGAAAACTGACCGTCGCCGCCACCGTGCCCGGAAAGGCCGGATGAAAGCCCAACTCCCCCTTGAAATACGGCGGATAAAATAACGCCAGACATAAAAGCCCCACGCAAAGGCTCGCCCAGATCCCCTGCCGCGTCGTGCGCCGGTAAAGCAGCGCGCCGTAAAGCGTCGGGAACAGCGTGACACCGAAAACGCCCCATAAATCGCCGCCGTAGCTCAAAAGGCTCTCGGGCGGGTGAACCGACAGCAGCAACGAAACGGTGCCCCCGACAAAAATGCTCGCGCGGGAAAGCGAGAGCAGCGCCGACTCGCCGAGCGGCTTTCGGCGCAGCGTGCCGACAATGTCGTAGCTAAACGAGGATGCGATCAAAAGCAGCTCGGAATTAGCGGTCGAGATGCAAGCCCCGATGACGCTGAACAGGAAAAAACCGCTCCAAGGCCCATAGAGCAGGTTGTTGATCACATGCACAAAAATGCCGTCGGTTTCGGTCACCCCGTTGATGGTCGGGAACATGACCCGCATGCCCAGACCGATGAGCACCAGCGCAAAATAGAGCAGCGCCAGATAAACCATCGCGCATTGT
>DALYYK010000075.1:0-8967 GCA_031983305.1 Candidatus Fimivivens sp.
ATATGACAGAGTTATCCAATCCTACAAGGTTTTCGCTGCGGCATCCCTTCTACTGACGCTTCCTTTCTGGCTCATTTCCCTCATCGCTCCCGGCGCCATCCTTGGCATGATGCTCAAAGACCAGCGCTTCACAGACGTGCAGCTTCTGCATTTTCGGGCGTATATGGCAATCCTACCGGCGCTATCCTTTATCTTCATGGCCATGGCGCTATTTCCCTCGGTCGATAAGGGCAAGCCCGCCATGATGATCGGCATGGCAAGACAGTTTGTGTTTTATATCCCGGTGATGCTGCTTCTGCCAAGCTTTATCGGCGTAGGCGGCATGTATTACGGCTCTCTGGCCATTGATACCATCATCGTGCTGTGGACAATGCTGCTGGTGAAAAAGGAGTTTAACGGCCTTCGCAACAAGCAAGCGCTGAAAACAGTGATGGATAATGGATAAATGTATGTCATAAAGATAGAAACGATTATAAAGAAGACGGTAGAATTTAAACTTTCTAAGAAAGTCAGATTTCCCACCGTCGTTTAGTTGGATTTTTTATTTCTGTCGCAGTCGTTCAATTAACAAATCAAGATTTTTGACCGTATTTTGATCAAGAAAATGCTCAATCTTTTCAACCTGCTCCAGCTCATCATCAGAATTATTGAGCATGCATAAAAAGCGGTGGATGACGTCGTGGCGGTAAAGGAGATACGTCCCCGTCTCCCGTCCCTTTTCGGTCAACGAGATATCCCCGTATTTTTCAGTGTCGATATATCCGGCGCGGTTGAGCTGCTGGAGCATCTTGGTTACCGAGGACGGCTTTACGTGAAGATGCTTCGACAACTCACTTACCTTGACGCGGCCATTAACCTGCGTAATGCGGCATATCATTTCAAGATAATCCTCCATTGCGGGCGTCAGTTCAATCGGTGTGTTGATTTGGTAGCCCTTCAGCGTATAAAACCCGTTCGTTTTATTCATACCGGTGGATCGCTCCTGTCCTGTTATCTGAAGCCGTCGTCGCATATTATCCGGGATGATCATAGGCGCTCAAAGCTTCCCATTCTAAAGAAGACATAGCGAAGCAGACGCTACTTAGAAGCGTCGTGCAGGCGATAGAAGAAAAATTATGCGGCGAAGCGACAAGGTTCTCGGGATTTCTCCAAGGCGAAAATAAGTCGCACCAGCTTTTTAGCTGCGTGGGAAACCGCAACATTGTAATGCTTGCCCTCGGCGCGTTTTTTAGCAAGATAAGCGGCGAAGGTCGGATCCCAATGGCAGACGTATTTAGCAGCATTGTAAAGGGCAAAACGCAAATATCTGGAGCCGCGTTTCTCCATGCGGGCGTAGCTGTTGGTAAGCTGCCCAGATTGGTATGTGGAGGGAGATATAAAAACTACCGCTTTATAATACAAGGGGGCGTTTGTGAGGAAACCGTAGGTTCCTACCGCATGTCGAGCAAGTACTAAGCGAACGGATTCTCTTATCACAATGTGCCTCCACCATTAGAAAAGAACTTTGGAATAAAAATTTCAAAGTTCTTTTCTAATGGGTTTTGTTCAATATATGTATGTCATCGAACCTTTGAAGTTGGATTGAAACTATGACTCCGCATACCACATGTTAAACATGTGAAACATATATGTATTGATTAAAATTCTAAGCCTTATAACTGCGCTTAAGCGCCGGACCTCTCCGGCTGTGACAACGGAGCGGTAATGCAAGCCGTCACGGATGAATCAACGCAATAGGGACTATCGCCCCACAGTATCGGCATACAACAGCATTTGGCTTCTGATGTCCTGCGCAAGTGCGGGAGAGGCCTGCTCCACGTTCCCCAAGACGGCGCGCTGGGTATCAGGCTGTGCCGCCACAAGCTCCGCCGCAATATTATCTGCCAAACTCTTTTTCTCCGCCTCAGACAAAGATGCATATCTCTGTCCCGCCTGTGTAAAATTATCCGGGTTGGAGATTTCAGCGCGCATAATCTCACCGGCGATATGTCTGCCCTCCCCGCTGGATACCATCGATGCGGGAGACCAGCCCGGCTGTTTGTTAACAGGGATATTACGATAATCGGGTCCCAGCCGATGGCGCTGTGCATCCGAATAAATAAACGTACGTCCCTGCAGAATCTTGTCATCTGAAAATTCCAGCCCGGGAAGCAGATTTGCCGGATTAAAGGCCAACTTATCGACCTGCTCGGCAAAATTGTCCGGGTTGCGGTTTAAAACCATCCGCCCGACGGGTAAATAGGGATATTGGGCTTCGTCCCACAGCTTGGTATCGTCCAAAGGATCAAACGGAAGTGTATTTGCATCATCGGGATCCATCAGTTGTACGCGCAGCTCGTATTCGACCGCCTTGCCCTGCGCGATACTGTTATAGAGGTCTCGCCCCGCGATGTTCGGGTCTTTGCACGCCAGCTGCTGGGCTTCCTGCCGATCGATGTATTCTTGCCCTGCCATAGGAAACCAAGTATATTTTACATAGCGCCGAACACCCTGCGCGTTGCGCCAGACATAGGTGCTCACACTATACCCCCGGATATGACGCAGGCTTTTGATCGTCCCCAAATCTGAAAAAAACCATACCAGCATATTGGTTGCCTCGGGATATTTGGCGAACAGGCTCCAAAAGCGCTCCGAGTCGGCCAGATTATTCACCGGAGAGGGTGAAAGACGACTGATGACATCTGGCACATTAATCGCATCGCGTATAAAAAAGACCGGGAGATGGTTACAGAGCAAATCGAAGATACCCTTGTCGGTATAAAATCTTGTGCTGAACCCGCGTACATTTCTTAAAGTGTCCGGCGTTCCCTCGTTGCTTGACGCCAGGGAGAAGCGCACCGCCACCGGCACCTGTTGATCGGGTGTTTGCAAAAATTCGGCTTCGGTGTATTCCCTCATCGAGTGCGTGGTACGAAAATGGCCAAAAGCGCCATATCCTTTTGTATGGATGCGCCGCGGAAGTGTGGTGGAGAACACAAAGGTCTCTAATGTTTCATGCAGGGCGGTATCCTGCATAAGAACAGGGCCTCGTACACCCACCGTCTGCGAATGGGATACCTCCGCGCTCCCTGTTTTTGTGGGCGTTACGCTTGGGCGGGGTGTTTCGGCGGCCATCGGCTGACCGTTTGCGGAAGCATTCGGGCGGGATACATCCGCGCTACCTGCAGGGGTTGCGTTTGGGCGGGGGGCTTCGGCAGCCGTCGGCTGCCCGCTCCTATAGATGCCGGGAGAAGGCGATTGAGATTGATTGCGCGTGATTTGTTGTCTCTGTCTGTCTGCCTCGCACGGGGCTTTCTCGCGCTCTAATCGAAACCATCCGTTGTTGTTGTCCATTTTATACCCTCCAATAACGTGTCAAAAAAAGCACATAACAATACAGTACAGTGTATGCCCAGATTTTTCATAATTTTACTTTTCGATATAATAAGCCGTTATCGCGTCAATTGTTATATAAAAAATAATATTCTTTGTCAGTACGTTTCTTTGTCTTTGGGAAGATAAAAGAAAGGCCGGGATTTTATTTCTAAAATCCCGGCCTTGAGCGAACAATCATTTGATTTTACAATAAAACGTTATGGAAAAACGCCCTTAAATCTGGCGGGATGTGCGTTCAAATCCTCCACACCGTTCCAAAGCAGCGAGGATTTCCTCCTGCGACCTTCTGGCCTCGAAGCTGGACTTCAGGCTTTGATAGATCAGCTTGAGAAACGCCTTGAGCTGACGATTGGTCATTGCGCTATTGCTATCGCGCTTTGGTCCGCTCACAGCATTACAACCTCTTTTTCTAAAGCCGAATTCTTATCTTTCAGCTCCATGATGTATTTAAACTGATAGTCTGTCATAAGCTCTTCATCCCTATATTCAGCATGGCCGTTTTGCATAATTATTCCTTTCACTATATGTAAACCTAAAGCAAAAACAAGGCTCGCGAGATAACTCGCAAGCCTTGTTTTTTGGTGAAGATAAGCGGGTTCAAACCACTTGAATACCATCGTTTGTCAGAAAAAGCTACATGGCATCTACATATAGACTCCATACGAACTTCACACCCGGATCATATACTGTCCTCAAACCAAAAGACTTAATTTGGAGGAGAACAGTATGAATCGATTTGCAGCCATCATCCTATCTCTAATTCTTACCCTGTCTCTTGCCGCTTGCGGCGGGACCACAGCAGAAACCGCCGACATATCGGATACATCCGCAGAAGACGCGGCGGCTTCACAGGCAGGCGTTTCTCTGACCGGTGAAATAACTGGCGAAATCACCGTCTCCACCTACGACACCATGCGATACAAGGCGTTTCTGGAGGATGCGGCCCGGCTTTTCATGGCGCAATATCCAGGAACCACCGTAAACGTGGAAACCTTCTCCGCCATGCCGGAGGTCAGAACCTCTGAGCAGGGGAACAAAAAGATGCAGATCGTACAGAAACAGGACGACCCCCAGGGCCGCGCCGACTATATTAACAAGATCAACACCGCCCTGATGAGCGGCGAGGGCGCGGACATTCTGGCTATGGATGTGCTACCGCTTCACAAGTATGTGGAAAGCGGCCAGCTTGAAAACCTGGCGGCGTATATGAAGGCCGACCCCGATTTTAGCCCCAGCGATTACCGTGAGAACATTCTGGAGGCTGTCCAGTATAAGGGCGGAACCTGGTTTTTCCCCATGGATTACACCTTTAATTACTATGCCTACGACAGCGCCCTTGTGCCGGCGGAAACCGCCGCGTCGTTTGGCACCGACGAAGCGGTTACCACACAGGAGCTGATTGGTTTGGCAGAGCCCCTTTTTAATGGAAGCGCCAAGCTGTTCAACATTTCCGATTATACCAAAGGCGGCGTAACCCTGTGGAGCAGGCTGCTGGCGGAAAACTACGGCGCTTTTGTGAATCTTGAAAGCAAAACCGCCAATTTCAGCGACGGCAGCTTTGCCGCCTTGCTGGAAACCGTCAAGCAGTACAGCGCGCTGGGATATGTCAACCAAGGCGTTACCGGGAAAGCAGACGCCGGCATGATGATTCACCGGGCCGACGAAACCCCTACCGACCGATTTTTCTTCAAACCCAAAGATGCCTTCAACCTGCTTTCCCTCTTTACCCGTAATTTGGGCATCAAAATGACCGCCATAGCGGAGGGCGGCACCATGGCTATCGGGGACGACGACGAAATCGCCGGCATCGCGGCGAGCGCGAATGGCGCCATACCCTTTACTTACGAGCAAGCTTATGGCATCAACGCAAACTCCCACAACAAGGAAACCGCCTGGGCGTTTCTTAAATTTCTGCTCAGTGAGGAAATGCAGCTAAACACCAATTTGATGCCCACCGCCCTGCCCCTTCGCAATTCCGCCAGAGAAAAGAAAGCGGAAACCGTACTGACAAGCGCCGTGGGCAGGCAAGCCGAATCGGTGAGCGAGGATCATCTGTCGGCAATCATCCAATACAATCGGGCTGTGGAAGCGCTTTCTGACCAGATCAACACCTACGCGTTCACAGATACCGTGATCAGCGACATGATCGCGGCCGAGGTCGCTTACTTCTTTGAGGGAAGCAAAACCGCCGGGGAGGTGGCGGCCACCCTGCAAAGCAAGGTAAGCCTGTACCTGAATGAGTAAGGGAAACATGATAAAACGGCTCATTCCCCGGAATAATAATAGCCTGACACGCAGATTCAAAATGGCTGCGGCACGGAGAAATCCGCTGTGCAGCCATACCGGACTGGTTTTTCTCGCACCGGGACTGCTGGGCTTTGTCATCTTCTACATCTGTCCGTTCTTTATCTCTTTGGGCTATGCTTTTCTGGATAAACCGGTGAACGGCTCCTTTGTGGGACTAAAAAACTTTCTGGACCTCTTTCAGAACAAGGCGTATCTCACGGGGTTTTGGAACACCCTGCGGTTTATTGGCATTTCAGTGCCGCTCAATATGGCCTTGTCGCTTGGCATCGCCATGCTCATCAACAAGCTGCGCCGCCACCGGGAGCTGTTCTCACTGATTTTTCTGGCGCCGCTGGTTATTCCCTCCGGCTCGACGGTGTCCTTCTGGAAATCTCTGTTTGCCTATGACGGCGCCCTCAACGGTCTGCTCAACGGCATGGGCATCGCCAAGATCAACTGGCTGGATTCTTCTCTGGCACTCTTCGTTATGGTGCTTATCTTCATCTGGAAGAATCTTGGCTACAACATGGTGCTCTACCTGTCGGGCCTCAGCAGCATACCAAAGGATTACTACGAGGCCGCGTGGATAGACGGCGCAAATCCATGGGAGGCGTTCCGGCATATCACCCTGCCCCATCTCACCGCCACCTCGGTGCTGGTGCTGATCATGTCCATCATCAATTCCTTTAAGGTGTTCAAGGAGATTTATCTGATCACCGGCAGCTACCCGCATGAGAGCATCTACACCCTCCAGCATTTCATGAACAACATGTTCCAGTCCCTCAATTATCCGCGATTGACCACCGCCACCACCGTGCTAGTGGTGCTGATCGCACTGTTGACCCAAACACTTCTGCGCATGGAAAGGAGGGCGTCGCCATGAGGAAGCGCACGGAAAAAATCATGACGCCAATTCTGTTTTTGGTCGGGTTGTTCTTCCTTCTGCCGCTGATCGTCACGCTGGCCAACTCGTTTATGAGCGAGGCGGAGATTGCGCAAAATTACACATCCACGCTGACCACCTTTGATTTGGCGGCCGGCATCATCAAGAAATTCCAGCGGATCAGCCTGATCCCGGAGCAGGCAGGCTTTTGGCAATATTTCGAGGTGCTTTTAAACCAGCCATCCTTCCTGATACTGTTGACCAATTCCATCAAACTGGCGCTGCCGGTGACGTTGGGCAGCTTGATCATCTCGCTGCTGACGGCCTATGGCTTTAGTATCTGGGAATGGAAGCATAAGGAAACCGTGTTTACCGTCTATATTGTGGTGATGCTGATGCCCTTACAGGCTGTGCTGGTGCCCAATTATATCATCGCGGATGTGCTGGGGCTAAAGGACAGCTATCTCGCCATCATCCTGCCGGGTATATTCTCGCCCTTCGGGGTTTTCCTGATGCGGCAGAGCATGAAAGTGATTCCGCCCGCCTATTTTGAAGCCGCCCGGATGGACGGCGCGGGCAATTGGTATATTTTCTGGCAGATCATCGTGCCACAGATGAAGTCCTCAATGGCGGCGCTGATGATGCTCACCTTCATCGAATATTGGAATCTGGTGGAGCAGGCGGTTGTCTTCATCGACGACTACGCCCGGGAGCCGCTCTCGGTCTACCTGTCCCGAATTGCCGATGGGCGGATGGGGCTTGTGTACGCGGCTTCCTGTGTGTATATGTTTTTGCCCTTCTGGTTTTTGATGCTTGGCCAAAAGGATCTGGAAAAGGGAATCGAGCTTTCGGGAGTGAAGTGACATGGAACAAAAAACTCAAACCACACAAAGTTCCCGGATGTCGATTCGATACCGTGTGGTAAAGCGTGGTGTGCCGGTATTATCCCCATCGGGCGAACTGGCGGCGGTTCACGACGCCTATGCCGTGGCCAAGCGGGACTACAAGAAGATTACCGGCACTGTATTTCTGGCCGTCCTGCTGGTCCTGATCTTCTTCTCCCGGACCATCTATGGCTACCACCGGCCGGTTATCACAGCGGTCAAGCCGGAAAATGGCCGCTTGAGCAAGCTGGAAACCAGCTCCGGCATCGCCGACTGGTCGGAGGTGGAGAACCTGTACGCCGCGGTGGGCGGCGTTGTCGAGGAAGTTCTGGTAAAAGAGGGCGACGCCGTCACCAAGGGGCAGGCGCTCTACCGCCTCAGCTTTGATAAGGACGAGGTCGAGCGCAAGCTACGGGAAATACAGAACAGCCGCAGCAAGCTCTACATTGATATCGAGAGTATCAAACTGAATCTGGAAAAGCAGAACCGCTACATGGAAAATCTCGGCGGCGAAGCCTATGAAGAAGGTACCGTATCCACCTATGAGCTGAACGCTGTCGCCATTGATATCCGCCGCGCCCGCGCCGAATTGGAGGCCGTGCGTGAACGGGAGAAAGCGGGCGAAGCCTCCGAGCTGGATGTGGATAAGGCCCGGTATGCGCTGCAAGCGCTGTATCTGAAGCAGGAGGCGCTGGAAGAGCAGGCAAAAAAGACGTTAGAGGAGCAGGGATCGAAGCTGCTGGACTACGAAGCGGATATCGCCGCGTTGCAGCTCCAGCTGCAAGCAAAAAATATTGAGCTGGATAACCTTGCTATTCAGGAAGAACCTTACAAAAAAGCGCTGGCGGACTTTAAAACCCACGCAGCCGTTACGGCCCCCGCAGACGGCAGCGTGATCTCCCTTGCCGCTGTAAAGGGCGAGACAATCCGGGCGGAGCAGCTGATTACGTCTATCGGGGCGGGCGAAACTTTTGATGTGACGTGCAGCGTGTCGCTGGAAAACAACTTTGTACTGCCCGGAGACACTGTGGCGCTCTCCAATTCCTCGCATGTGGTGGAGGGGACCGTGACCAAGATCACGCCCACCGCTCAGAACAAAACCGTCACCATCGTGCTGACCGACCCTGCCGTCACCGCCGGCGAGACCTTTGACATTACCTTCGAGAAAACCAGCGAAACCACCTATACCCTGATTCCCAACGGAGCGCTGAATCAGGACAATAACGGTTATTTCATCAATCAGGTTAAGCGCCGGGACGGCATTATGGGGCAGGCGTATTACCTGGAACGGCTGGACGTTTACATCGGGGACTCGGACGCCAAGAATACGGCCATCGTGCAGGGAATCACTTTCTTTGAACCCATCATGCTCATCAGCGACAAGCCTGCCACAGCGGGCGATGTGGTTGTGCTATCGAATGTGGGGGATTTTTTTGAAAAGTAAAATGCTTTGCTTTGCACTGGCCGCATTTCTGCTCTTTTTGTTCATCCTATCCGCTCTGGCCGGGCAACAGAGCTACCAAAACCTGCTGCTGGCTT
>DALYYK010000076.1:0-8913 GCA_031983305.1 Candidatus Fimivivens sp.
GTTGTCTGCTACTATTCTCGCATGGAATCCAACCACTGGTACTATCTGCGTATTCAAACGCTGGATCAAAGCCTGCCCGGCTTGCTGGATCTGCGCAATCATCTGGCCGCCTGGCTTTCTTTTGGCGTCGTTGTTCTGGCTGTTGTCGCGGCAGTGGTGATGCTGCGTGTCTTTTTCCCCTTTCGCCGCATCCGTCTGGCTCTGCGGCAGACGGGTACAGCTGTTGTCTCCACGGAGCATCAGGTCACCGAGCTGGTGCACAGCTCTCTAGAATACCACCAAGCCCGGATTTTGCTCAATTTGTTGGAAAGCCGGCATGTGGCCCCTGAAAAAGCACCTGTTCCGCCCTTTGTACTGCTGCTGATACAAACCGACGACACCGTTTCCACCCACCGGGCGATTCTGGAGCGGCATCCTCAGGCGTTAATCCACTCCCAGAGCGGCTGTGAGGTGGTCTTGTTGCCCGAAAGCGAGCAGAACGAAGCCGACGCGCTGTGCCGGACTTTAGCGGAACAGTTTGACTGCCGGTGCTATTGCAGCAGCCCCCGGCACCGGATTGCCGAAATTCCCGATTGCTATGAGCTGTTGCTAGAAATGCAGCGACAGCGTTATTGGCAACCCTGGGAACGCCTTTGGCGCGAGCAGAACTTTGCGCCCCGCAAGGCTGTCAGCGGATTTTCGGACAAGGATGCCGCCCTGATGGTCTCGGTACTGCGATCGGGAGAGTTGGAGGAAGGGCGGCGCCTCTGGCAGGAGCTGCTGGGCAGCATCCGAAATGACAGCCACCGAGATCAGATATTTGCCATTAGCCGTACCGCCCAATTGCTGCTCAAGTCTATTGAGGAGCTGGCGCTGCCGGAGGAACCCATGATCACCGACGAGTATCTGAACCAACTGGAGGATATAGACGCCCTCACCCGCCGGTTTGACGCAGCGTTTGTCAGCATTGCCCGCATTGGCGCCCACAAACGCCGCCAGCGGCTAAGCGATATCGCCGCCCAGATATCTCAGCGCATTGACACCGGCTTTGAGGATTCGTCCCTTTCCCCTGCTGTGATCGCCGACGAAATGGGACTTAACAGCGCCTATTTGGGACGACTGTTTCGCCAAAGCCTCAACCTATCCATCAGCGATTACATCAATCAGGTACGCATACGCAACGCCGCCCACATGCTGGCTGCCACCAGCCTTTCGGTGGAGTCTATCGCCCAGCGCGTCGGCTTTGGAAACGTCAAATATTTCTTTGTCATCTTTAAAAAATTGATGGGACAAACGCCCCTACAGTATCGGAAAAGCCGGCAGATTTCCCGCGCGGCGTCCGACCCGCTTGTCTCCGATAAAGAAGACTGATGGCAAAGGCATATCCCCTTAGCCGCGCTCCGAATTTATGGACAGCGCATGGCATCCAATGCACTAGAACGCTTTCGGTTAGCCTATAGGGAAAGCTTCTCAGAAATTCTGAGAAGCTTTCCCTATTATTATTGACATATGACATAAATGGCGTATAATAGTTATTGTCATATGTCAATAATATAAGCAAATGAACTGAGGTGAAAGGGATGCCAAGACCCCGGAAACACCGGCGCGTATGTTCTCAACCACAATGCACCAGCTTCAAACCGTGCGGAGGGGCTGGACGCGTCGTTACAATGACCCTTGATGAATACGAGGTCATTCGCCTGATTGATTTAGAGGGGCTTACACAGGAGCAATGCTCGGAACAAATGGAAGTTGCCCGCACTACGGTGCAAGCGATCTATGCCAGCGCCAGAAAAACACTGGCGCAATGCATCGTTGAGGGACGTCCGTTGCAAATTGGCGGAGGTGATGTGCGGTTTTGCGAACACCATAACGCATCCTGCGGCAATGGTTGTTGCAGATGGCGAAATTCTCAAGGTGAAAAGAAAGACATCGAGTGAACAATGCGGAGAAAGCTGGTCCGGCCGCAAAGAGTTGATCTCCCGCCCTGAACCAGTGCTGCGCAGGAACCATTGAGCTGTTTGAAGACGGTAATCTGAATGCGTTAATAAACCTACTTGAAGAATTGGAGGCAAAAAGGTGAGAATTGCAGTAGCGTATGAAGACGGAAAGGTATTTCAACACTTTGGGCACACGCAACGATTTAAGGTCTATGACATAGGGGATGGAAAAGTTCAAATGACTTCTGTCGTGAACACAAATGGCAGCGGCCACGGTGCGTTGGCTGACATCTTGAAAAAGGGCGGCATAAACACACTGATCTGCGGCGGTATTGGCGACGGCGCAAAACGCGCTCTGGCCGAGACGGGTATCGAACTGTATGGCGGCGTAAGCGGAGATGCGGATCAAGCCGTCACTGACTTTCTGACCGGCAACCTGAAATACAATCCTGATGTTGTCTGTAGCCACCACGGCGAGCACCATCACGATGATGGACATGATTGCGGCGGCCACGGTGAACATCATCACCACGAATGAACATGGGGTAAAGCAGCTAAAAATGAAGATCGATTCGATGACCGTAAGCGGAACACCGGACAGCCCGACCAGCAAACGCTCTTCATAGAAAACTTCTGATCCACTTTATTAATTAACTACTAAATATCTTCACGCCCCCAAGTACCTCTGTTATGGCTTAAGCACAGGTAAACGCAACGACAGACAATTATGTGGGGGTATGAACTATGAGTACAAAAGCTTATTTTGAAATCACAATGGTAATCAACGCGGAGAATCGCCCCGCGGCAGCCAAGGTGTACACCGCCTATCGCGCCCCTTTTCTCTCTCAAATTAAGCCGTGTCCAAAGAGCTGCTGATCCGCGATGAGGACGTGCAGGTGCTGCATGGTTTTGATGGCGTGGAGCATGTAAAAGCGTATCTTGACAGCGAGATGTTCAAAACGATGTTTTTATCGGCCTAAAGCCTCTCTGAGCTTCCGATCCTGATGTAAAAATCTACACTGTCGTCTAAGACACCAAAGGGATCCATCGCGGCTGGCAATGACAATAGACCCATCAGCCACCGAGTAGGGACAGAGACCTATTCTGAATTCAATATTTGTATTTGTACCCCAACTGCCACGGATGTGACAATTGGGGTACAAATTCTATGTAAAAGGGCGCTATTGGCATACTAAAAGAAAAGGAAGAGAAAATGCAACTGTTCGATACAGAGACGGAAAAGATGAAATTTACAATGAAGTTAGGCGGCAAGCTCACGGCAATGTAACCACCGAGCTGGAGGGGCTCAACCCAAGAGAGCTGTTGGAGGCGTCTCTGGGCCTGTGCGTTTACATCACTCTAAAAACTTATATACCTTTTACACACGCCAAAGCGGGATCCTAAAGGATCCCGCTTTGGCGTGTGGTGGGTCATGTAACCGACAGCATATTGTAAAGCTTGAGCAGCCGGATATCCTCACGGGAGACCTTCAATTGCCGAATCAGCTCGGCATCCTCGGCGAGACGTTTTTTAGAAAAAAGCATCTTGACGGCGATAGGCATCATAGGGCGTGAAGAAAAACCGTTGAACAGCCCCCATTTGGTGTCGGAGTCGAGATAGGAAGCCAAAATCTGCACCCGCGCCTTCTCCATCGGTGTGTCTTGGTTCGTGAGGATGATATTAGTCAGGGCATCGTAGTGCTCAATGTAACCCCAGTAAGTGTTTTCGCAGTGCTGATAAGTGTTGTAATCCTTAAAATTCATGTACATCATGATTTTATAACGATTGTCCTCCGCCTGACTCAGCACGTCGAACACACAGCGGATCAAACGATTGCTGCGGCCGTCAAAGAGGTAGGAATAAAACTGGGACAAGCCCTTAAAAAACGCGGGGTGACTACTGCCAATACCCATTTGCACACGATCGGGCGGCGTATAGAGCAACTGCTCCACATGAATTTGCAGCGCATCCGCAATGCTGTAAAGCGTCTGGACATCCACAGAAATTTCGCCGGTCTCATATTTGGCAATGGTCGACTGACTTTTTTGGAGAATTTGGGCTAATTGCGCCAAAGTGAGCTTACGTATTTTCCGAAAGCCTCGAATGCGTTTCCCGATTTCACAACCGACTTTTGACATGCCTGTCACCTCAATCCGGTCTAAATTCTCGTGAAAATATAAAAAAACGCGATTTATCCACGATTTGAAAGTGTATATTTAATTTTAGCACGCTGTCCCCAAAAATTCTATTAAAAATAAAAAAATTAGCAAAAAATTTTATTCACAAGAAAAATTTAAGTTTTTGACGCATTAAAAAAACCACGATAGAATGGTGTTGATAAAATGTAACGTTCTAGATAAACCAGAGAGGAAGTTAGAGTCATGTACAATTTTGATGAGCTTATTGACCGCAAAAACACCAACGCCATGAACACCGACGGTTTTCGGAGCTATATTTTTCATGCCGACGAGACGATGACCTTCCCCTACAAGGATGAGGAATTCATCCGTATGTGGGTGGCGGATATGGAATTTGCAACGCCGGACGTGGTCATCGACGGCATCCGAGCGCGTTTAGACAAGCGGATATTCGGCTATACCCGCGTGTTTGACAACGCCTATTACGAAGCATTTTCCGCCTGGTGCCGGCGGTATGACTGGCGCTTTGAGAAAAAGCATCTGGTTATGTCCAATGGCATCATCCCCGCTCTGTATGAGCTGGTAAACTACATCACGAAGCCCGATGAGAAGGTGCTGTTTCTAACGCCCTCCTATGCCTATTTTAAATATGCGGCCGATTTTAACAGCCGCGAAGCGGTCTGCTGCGATCTGCTGAATAACGACGGCTACTACGCCATCGATTTTGAAGACCTTGAGTGCAAGGCCGCCGACGAAAAGACCACGCTGTTTATCCTTTGCCACCCCCACAACCCTTCCGGGCGCATCTGGCGGGAAGCGGAACTGCAAAAGATGGCCCAAATCATCGAGAAGCACAAGCTCTGGGTCATCTCCGATGAAATCCATTGTGACCTGATCCGTGTCAACCAGGCGCATATCCCGCTGGGCAAAATCATGCCGGACTATAACCGTCTCATCACCTGTATGGCGCCGAGCAAGACCTTTAATATGGCGGGCCTTATGATCTCCAACGTCATCATCCGCAACGACGACCTCAAGGCGCTGTGGTTGAGCCGCCACTACAACTTTGATAATCCCCTGAGCATCGCCGCTGCTCAGGCTGCCTATGAAAAGGGCGAAGTCTGGCT
Source organism: Candidatus Fimivivens sp. (assembly GCA_031983305.1). GTDB lineage: Bacteria > Bacillota > Clostridia > Oscillospirales > Ruminococcaceae > Yanshouia. The sequence continues at coordinate 5,185 of DALYYK010000076.1, forward strand.
CGAAGAGCTGCGGTCCTATCTGGATCGTAACTTTGCCTACACCCAACAATATCTGGAACAGTATTTACCCAAAGCAAAATTTCGCATCTCTGAAGCCACCTATCTGGCCTGGGTGGATGTCAGCGCTTACTTTACGCCCGACGAGCATCTCACCCTGTTCTTTGCCAACAAAGCCGGGGTTCTGCTGGAGGCAGGCAATATGTTTGTCCAGAATTCGGACTGCTTCCTGCGCTTGAATCTGGCCTGCCCGCAGTCGCTGCTGGCCGAGGGGCTCAAGCGGATCTGTGAAGCGGTGAATACGAAGCATATTGAAAAATATTTGGGCAATTTTTAAACATCTTAGCAAACCGGCACCCATAGCATAAAGAAGATAGGCGGATCCAACATAAAATGAACAGAGAGGAAATTAACGATGAAAAAGTATGAACCTCGCTGAAACAAAAAACGCCTCGGCGCTATAGGCCCCTATTTATAGGCCTTTGATATTAATGGCTATTTATACCTCTGGTCAAATCCCGTAGATCCTGCCACCGGCGCCGTACCCGAAGGGATCGCCGCTCAGGCCGAGCAGAGCTGTAAGAAGGTGGGGCTCTGGACGCCGCTGACAGCGACTTCAAGCAGATTTTCAAGACTACCCGCTTTCGACATGGACGACTTTGCTGTTTTCAGCGACGTTTACGCACGATACTTCTCTTATATTTTGCTAACATATTTCCTTTTCTGTAGACACAAAAAGAGCCGGAGAAACGAGACATATACGCCTCGTTTCTCCGGCTCTTAAGGCCACATATTAAATTTTTGCGCTTGTTTTTCAGATGTCTCCCGCCTTGTCTGTTCGATCCGTTCCTGTGGGCCGGGAACCGCCGAGTGGATTTGTCCGGCCGTCCTTTTGAACAGGGCGTCTGTTGGTCGGTTAGTTCATAATTGTCGTCTAAGGTGCCCTGCGTGCAGGTACAATTCGGTAAGCTGCCATCCTTGAACCGGCGGTTTGGGGGAACCAGCCTCGATCTGCGGACGAAGTTCTCCTTCGCGGCGGGGGAGTTATCCGCAAAATACGCCCCCGTAAGCTCTTTAAAGGAAAGTTATCCAGCGATACCGATTGAGGCTGTGCCGCATCGCATTTATACGTTAAAGTACTTTTGCTTAATATGCTCCACAGGCATCTTTTGGCCGGTCCACAGCTCAAAGGAGGCCGCGCCTTGATACAGCAGCATATACATGCCGTTAAAAGTTTTTAGCCCCGCTTGACGCGCCATTTTTAAAAGCATTGTTTCTTTTGGCTCATAAATAACATCCGACACAACAAGGCCCGAATGAAAATAGGAATCGTCCGGAATAAGGCAGCCCGGCACACGCTCCATTCCGACCGGCGTCGTATTGAGCAGAAAATCTGCCCGGGCAAGGCAGCTGCGCAGGGTGTGCATATCCTGCAAATCATACAAGCTCACGCTGCATCGGGTACGCCGATTCAGCTCCGCCACAATGTGTTCCACACGGGGCCAAAAAGCATCCCTGACATTGAACACATCAATTTTCTCAACGCCGTCCATCGCCGCCTGAACCAAGATAGAAGTACCTGCGCCGCCCGCCCCCAGCTGAACAAGGTGTTTGCCCATCAGGTCGTGTCCGGCATCCTTCGCGCTCATCATATAGCCAATGCCGTCCGTTGTGTATCCGATAAGGTGCCCGTCCTCATTAACCACCGTATTAACGGCGCCGCTAATCTCCGAGACCGGAGAGAGCGAATCCGCCAGCTGCGCCATTAGATTTTTATCGGGCATGGTCAGGTTAAACCCGCGCACGCCCAGCGCACGCAAACCCTCTACCGCTGTTTTAAGTCTGTCGGTTCCCACATCAAAGGCCAGATATTCATAATCGATATCCAGCTGCAAGCAGGCTTCATTGTGCATTTCGGGCGAAATGCTGTGTGCAACAGGGCTGCCCAACAGACACAGCAGACCGGTGTGTCCCGTAACATATTTACTCATTTACATATTCTCCATTTTAATTTTGAGGCATACACCCATGCTTTATGAATTCATTGCCCCGTGTATGAGCTCAAGAACTATGTTGAGCTGTTCCAGCGGAATTTGTCCCGGCGCGGAGCTTTGGCCCGCGCTGCCAAAGGTCATGGCAGAGCCGAAAACCTCACCGCACAACCGACTCACAACGCCGTCCTTGGACATAGCCATCGTAATAATAGGGCGGTCAGCATATTTTGAAGCCATCTCATTTGTGGCCGCCAGCAGCGTCAGCACATCCGCCCGGCTGTTTGGCATAACAGCCATTTTGGGGATATCCGCCCCCATATCCTGCATTTTTCTCAGTCGATAAAGAAGATCATCCTTATCTGGCGTTTTATGAAAGTCATGGTTTGAACCCACAACTACAACACCCGCCTGCCGGATATTTTTTATGTTGGCGTATACGATGTCGTCGCCAGAAAAAATCTCCACATCCACCGCGTCCGCAAAGCCCGACTGTGCGACGGTTTTGTTGAGGGCGGTGTAGCTCTCCATCTCAATAGCCCGCTCGCCACCCTCTTTTTTCGTGCGAAAGGTAAAAAGAATTGGAATATCCCCGAGTGTGGCGCGCAGCAGCGACAGCGTATCGAGCACCTGATTGGTGTTGAACACATCCTCATAAAAGTCCGCGCGCCATTCCACCATGTGGAGCGCCTTTGTTTTCAGGATTTCCGCCTTGGAAATGATGGCCGCAGTTGTCCGCTCAACAATTGGAACAATAACCTTGGGCGGATTCGTTCCGATTTGTAAGCCCCGTAATGTAATTATTTTCATCTTCAGCTCTCCTTGCTTCAGCAGCGGATCTATCGAGATTTATTGGAATAAAAAACACCATTTTAGAATGCTATTGAATAATAATATTTGCCCCGGCTTTATTCATAACGTCATAAAAATTGGGGAAAGAAACCGCTGCGCATTCCGGATTGCTAATTTTCATTTCACCGTCGGCAAAGAGGCCGCACACCGTCATTGCCATCGCGATGCGGTGGTCGTCATGACTGTTGACAGCCGCACCTGTCAAGGGCTTACCCCCGTGAACAGTCATAGATTCCGCCGAAATCTCGACTTCGCCTCCGCAGGCGGTAAGCGCTTCCTGCATGACGGCCACCCGGTCGGTTTCTTTAACACGCACATGTGCCAGACTTGTAAAGCGCGTATCTCCCTGCGCATAGGCGGCGGCGACAGCCAGCGCCGGCAAACTGTCCGGAATCAGCGTCATGTCAATTTCGATGCCGTGCAGCGGTTTGCCGCCGCGAATGATAAGCTTGTGGTTTTCCAGATCCTTTTCAATATCGGCACCCATTTTAATCAGAATATCCACCACGGCTTTATCGCCCTGGCTGTCTTCAAAATCCACCCCTGAAATAACCAGATTTGAAGGAGTGCAAACAGCGGCAACCAACGGAAATGCCACACTCGACCAATCTGCCGCCACCAGACAATCGCATGCGCAAAACTTCTGGCCGCCCTTGACATAATAGTGCTTATAGTCCGCGCTGGCCGTCGCCTCCACGCCAAACAGCTTCATCCAGTCCAATGTCAGTTGAACATAAGGCGTCTCCAGTGGATTTTCTACCACAATTTCCACCTCTTCGCCGGCGGGCAGCAGCGCGCTGGAAACCAGTACGCCCGAAATATGCTGGCTGTTAAAGCCGGGCAAGTGGCATATGCCGCCACGCAGCGGCCCTTTTACAATCAGCGGCGG
>DALYYK010000077.1:0-8856 GCA_031983305.1 Candidatus Fimivivens sp.
AATTTATCACGGCCAACGTAGAAACCGTGGGGATCGGTCTTGCCGCTGTAGTTGAAGGGGTAAAGGTTTGCAACAGAGCTTGCAGGAAGCACCCGTTCAAACTGACTGGCAAACACGTTGTGTCCGGCAGGGCCTACGGCGAGAAAGCCCTCCCGCTGGCGCAGTATCAGCCGGTCCACATTGAGTTTTGAGCGAACAAGCTCGGTCAGGACATCCGTCTGGAGCAGTTTAAGTGCATCGGGATCGTGAGCTGTCAGCTCAATAAAAACAGCGCAGTGGAGGAGCGGCTCACGGTTTCGGTGCATGGAGGACACCAGTGTGACCACATCCTGTAAATTGCTTTCGGCGGTGACTGTCTGCTGGAGATCATTGGTGCTGCTCTTATCCATGCGGTTTTTATTGGCTGCGTTGTGGATGATTCGTTTTTCCTCGGCCGCCGTTACCTGTCTGGTGTAGATGCGCAGAGTCACGCCGTCCTTTTCCCCAAGGTGGCGCAGGATAGCTTGCTCATCGGTTGCGGTAGGATACTCACGGAGAGCCCAGACACACCGATAGGTGTTGCCGCATATAAAATGGTCCGTATTGAACTTGATGATGCCCGGCGCAATCATGTCAAGAAAATCCTTGATTTTCGGCTCTGCCACACCATCATCAGCCTTTGTTTTTCTAATCTTAGGCATAAAAAACCTCCTGTCCAGCCGAGGGAGGTTCCATGCCCTTTGGCCGCAAGGAATCTCCCTACGGCCTGTTGAATTTTACTTATTCTCCGAGAATTACCCAGCGCTCGCCATCGTAATCCTCATACATCTCGGTGGTGACATTTTGCTCATAGTAGACTCCAAGCAGGCGCTTGGTATCAGCTTCACCGGCTCTGCGTGCAGTAAAGCCCTGATCCTTGAGGCTCTTTTCGATGCGGGAAAGGTAGGGCCCTACGTCCTTTTCTTTTTCTCCACGCAGGCGGATGATGATTAAAAATTCCCGCGCTGTTGCCATCTGCACTTGCATACGGTCAAGGGCGGTCATGTCCTGTTCCAGCAGCTTTCGGATGACAGGGTTCTGTTCGGCATCCATTCTGGCTTTCAGATAGCTCTTGTTGTCCTCAAAGTTTTCACGGCTGTTAAGGCACAGCATTTCAAGATCCGAGATACCTTTCAGCACATTCATAAGGGAATAAATACGAGCGCTGATGCTGGAGTCAGACAGCACGCTGATGTTGGTCGGTTTAATCATAAAAAATACCAGCTCGCCGTAAGGGGTCACAAGGCTATAGCCCGTGATGTCCTCAATGCCGATGAGCTGGCGAGTGGAGGCTTTTTCTTTGGCCTCCTGTTTCTTTTTTCTGTTCATGGTTACGCCCTCCATTCATAGATTTGCTGCTTTACGAAAAAGAAAGCGGCGGCATAGCGGATAAAATCCAGAATGCTCACGTCCTCAAAACGTATGGATAAAAAGGCATAAAGTGCCGTCAGGACGATGGGCGGAAACCATCCGAGTTGGGAAAGCGCAAAGACAGAAATCAGGCATCCGATGCCGATGATTCCAATGTCCCGCAGTTCCCACAGCCACAAGGTTGCCTTTGATTTTAGGTTATCGGGGTAAATATACATGGGAATTATTCCTCCTGTTCCTCATGGATTTTTTGCAAAAAATAAGCGATGCCACGGAGAACAAAGTCCACGCATGGTATCGCTACACTGTTGCCAAGCGCCTTGTACCTGGCACTGTCCGATGCTCCCGGTATCAGCGTCCAACCATCGGGGAATCCCTGCAGTCGTTCACATTCCAGAGGGGTAAGCCTGCGGATAAGATTGCGGCTTTCCACGATGCATTTATCCTCAGATACGAATTGATTGTTGATACCCTTATGGTCGCTGTATCCAATAGTTCCCACTGTTTCCTGATAGGGCTGACAAATGAGGTCGGTGGCATCCTTATGCTGCCTTGCGCTTTGTGTAGCGACCACATCATTTTCCGAAAACTCATCGCTTCGTTGGCGGCTGAATACCGCATGGCGGTCAGACGTTGTAATGGTATAGCTGATATCCGGCTGACAGCCGAGTCCGTTCCCACCGTTTTCTGGCTCCCGATCAATGGTATTGCCGGCAATACAGATGGTTTCCTGCAAGACGCGCCTACCCACCAGCGGGACATTGTTTCCTCCTGTACCCATACGTGCGGACATGGTAGGGGACACTTCGTGGGGACCGGTGTAGCGGCTGTCAATGCCGTGATTCTCAAACAGCACCGGATGGTTGTTTCCAATCCTGTCTGTGCTGCCGCTATCTTCACCCTTATCGGTGCTGCCCTGCCGGGCTGCCATGATCAACGGCTGATTGTTTCCGCCCATTCCAAAGCCAGCGGATACGGTCTGCGACACCTCTACTGGTCCGGTAAAGCGGGAATCTTGTGCGTGATTGTCAAATACCAGCGGCTGATGCCCATGTTCCTGGGCACGAAGTGTACCTGTGATATCCTCGGTACAGTGCATCTTGCTGCCGCCCTGATCATTCAGACACAGCACCGATGGCGCCGTCCCGGTTTTGATGGTAGGAGAACACTCGGCCTGATAGCCGATTCCTCTTGCTTCGGCGCTGGCGTTTCCGCAGAATCCCGCGGTAAGCACGCAGGGATAACCCTGTCCGGCCTGCCCACCACCACTGGTGATGGAGGTGTGTACCTCCGGCGTGAGAAAGCAGTCACCGTCACCCTTGCTGACAACTCCTGCCGCAAACAGAAGCCCTGCCGGATTTCTTCCACCGCCGCCGTCTGCTCCTGCAAGAGTGGGCGCCACACCCTCTGGTGTGAACACACGGCTTTGCTGGGTATCCCATCCGTTCAGGCAATTCGGCTGAGATACCAGAGGAGGATGACCTCCCATGCCCGCACGGAGCGTGGAAGTCACTTCCTCCGTGATATCCATGCGATCACCGCCCTGATCGTTTAAGCAGATCAGCGGTTCCGCAACAAAGGTCTGCTGCTTCATGCCGGGTTGCGCGCCCAAGGCTCCGGCTACATCGTGGAGGTCACGAACCTCGTCACGTTGGTTGGCTGCAAAGGCCATCGCCGTTTTTTCTTCTGTCTGTACATACCCATGTCCACCGCCTTCACCGCTATAAAGGGAGGGCCATGTTCCTGTTTCTTCAAAGATACGGCGGCTCTGCACATCCCACGGAGTTAGGCAAGACCCGCCTGTATCATCAGTGCCTCTTTGAGCTGGGGTGGCAGTTCCTTGCCCCTGGCTTCCGCTCTCCGCAGTATCCCCAAACAGGCTGTCTTGCTTAAATAGTATTTCGGGGGCGGTGAGTCCTGCAAAATCTGCGACAAGGAAGATGCGACGGCGACGCTGGGCGACTCCCCAGAATTGAGCGTCCATGACACGCCAAGCCAAGCTGAATTCGGTTCCCAATACGACAGCCCCAGCAGATTCCCAGCGCCCGGACTCAGGTCGAGGCACATCACAGGAACTGTGCTTGATGCGGACGATCTCCTCGATGACCGCCCGGAAGTCCTCACCATCTGCGCTGGAGAATGCTCCGGGGACATTTTCCCAAACGAGGTATCGAGGTCGAACAAAGTGAGCTGGTACGTTTCGCTGTTCATCGGCTTTTCTCATCTCCTTTACAATGCGGACTTGGTCCATAAAAAGACCGGAGCGTTCTCCGGCAAGGCCGGCACGCTGTCCAGCCACACTTAGATCCTGACAAGGGCTGCCCCCGCAGATTACATCCACAGGTGGCAGTTTTGCTCCGTCCAGTTTTGTAATATCCCCGACATGGACCATGTCGGGGAATCTCAGTTTTGTCACCTCAATTGGAAACGGTTCAATTTCGCTTGCCCATACAGGTGCGACACCGCTATGAACTGCGGCCAAAGGGAAGCCCCCAATCCCATCGAAAAGGCTTCCCAGGCTCGGCTTTAGGTTTTTTTAAATGTGTGATTGCCCACTGGGGTGGAGATAAAAACCTGCTCTTGCTCATTGTTTGTTTTCTTCATTTTTCAAATCTCCTTCTTATAAAATCGTTTTATGATTTGGGTTTCAATTCGTAATTAAAGCTAAGACGGTACCGTCATGTCGAATGTGCCTTGGCCGTTTTGCGGATAGTCCTTTTCCATTTCGATGTTGCTGCCGTAGACCACCTGCGCCTCCTTTCCCTCTGCCTGGAGCCATGCAAGATATTCTGGGTCCGCATTTTCCCGAATTGATTCAGGCAGCCATGCTGTCGGCAGCGAAAAGGCACGCCCTTGAAAATATCTCGTTTCCTGATCAATGGTATATTCCAGCGCTTTTTTTATCATGGGAAGCCAAGGTTCCACGTCATCAGGCAATGCGTCATCGAACCCGGCCTGATAGAGCAGAACATCGTCATACCGCTCCCAGCTCTCGCTGTGATCTTCATTCCACATATAGTCGGCGGAGGTAATTGTAACACATTCATCGTTGCAGTTTACCCATACGGATTTGTCGAGTTCAGGCAGGTAAAACTGCACTGTGCCGACCATGCACCCGCCGCCGGTGTTGCCATATGCCTGACTTTTAACTTCAAATTTGTCCGGAGTGAAAGCGGGAATCATGTCCAGCTCCTGCAGTGTTTCCAAGTGCATGCGCCTGTCTGACGCATATTCCACCGAATAATCCACGCACTGATATACAGCGGCTGGAGAAGTATTCAGGCACAGGTTGCGGAGGTCTTTGATTCTGACCTCGGTTTCACTCTGTGAGGAAAAGAGCAAAAGCCTGCGGTTTTCACATAGGAACCCCAACTGTCCGGCAAGCGGACCGTCCTCTCTGGCTTTCGCCCATATTGCATATACGGGGTCTAACGGACCGAGGATTTGTTCTTCAGACACATAGCAGATCGGGATGCCGAGTTGCTTCGCCAGATCAATTTCTGCTTGCATGCCGGAACTGATCCTATCGCCGCAGGCCCATAACTCATCGCATTTTCCAAGAACGGCAATTCCCATGTCAAGTCCAGCCTGCCGCTCATCGGGATTGGCGTCATTGAGGAGCTGGGGATACAGCAGATGGGGTGCAAAAAAAGCGTGCCCCTCGTTCATCACATGGCGGCACGCTTTCTTGGCAAACTCGGTATTCTTTTCAATGTCCCCTGCATAGGGGGATGCCACATAAATTAATTTCATAGGCTTTTTCCTTTCTACGTTATTTCGGTGCAACCGCCTGCACCACGGTTCGCGTAGTGTTGACGGCCACTTGTGCTGTATGAACGGCAGACATCAGATTTGCCTTTGTGCTGGTATCCAGACCAAAGGCGCCGGCAATTCTCGGCACTTCTCCTGCAGACAGCATTAGCCCCAGCCCCAGCAGGGCATGGGTGCGCAGCACCATAAGCCCTGCGGCAAGGATGGTCGCCTGCAAAAACGTGGTAAGGCACAGGCCAATAATCTGCTTGCACCACTGTGTAAATCCATCCAGGTACCCGCGGGGGACGGAGAACATATACAAGCTACCCACGGCAATCTGGATCAGTAAAATGCCCCCACGTTTGAGGTTGGCAAAGAACACTTTGATGACGGCATATCCCATCATGATAATCAGGAATAGTATCATAATGGGGTTTGTAATGGATGTCAGCCCTCCAAACACGCCGGAGCCCATGGCGCCGCCAAGGTCTGACGAGCTGCCAAGCTCGGCAACTATATTTCCGGCAAGGTCACCGAAGCTGGTTCCATAGCCGGTGATTCCTGCCGTGAGGCTGCTCTGGAGATTGACTGAGAGCTTGAACAGCTCCACTGGCACGATGGTAAAAAGAGACACCGCCATAAAGCCTTTGATGGCGTTTAAAGCGGCGTCTTTTATGCTGCCCCGGCCGTGCTGGTACTCAATACCGGTTTCAAACACCGACACCACCAGTCCGGTCCCATACAATGCCCAAGCCAGATATGAAAAAAACAGGACTATGGACTGTACCCAGCTCATTTCGAACAGCTCCACGCCCATATTTCCCATCTGTGCAAAAAAGTCGGCAAGAAAGCCGACCACCTGTCCGTAGAGCCATTCGATGATTTGATCCATGACGGTTCCAAGGACAAAATCCCATATAAACATTTGAGGTTCACCTCCTTTCCATAAAAAAGAAAGACACGCTTTTTGCCTGTCATCTGTTCCCGTTGTTTAGCCCATGTTCTGATCCATGCCGATATTAGAGCTATGATCATGACCTTCTTCGATACCATCCGTCAACTTTGGGAAAAACGGTTGCTCCCCTTCAAGAGCTCCACTTTCAATCATTTTGCTGATTTCTTCAGGGGAGCCGCCGTTTTGAAAATGTTCCGCCGCCCGCAGCATCTCGCTGGGGTACAGGCAGTTTCGAAGAAATGCAAGGTCGCAGACCTGTTTTGCAATGCCTCGTCCGTATTGCCTTTGAGTTTCCATAAGACCGGCAAGCAGGGTTTCCAGCCAGCGGTCAACTGCGATGGCACGATCTCCACATTGAACAAAGCCGACATATTGACCGAGGTCAACACATTCGGCGGCAAAGCCGATCCATGTAGATGGAGGCTCCAGTTCACTGTCAAAGAGGACCCGTAGCCCCGCTGCAAACAGTTCCTGTGATATGCCGTTTCCAGCCAGAGCAGTTTGGGTGAGATACCCCATATACCACGCCCGCAAATTTTCCAAGTTGATTTGAATGCCGGGTTTTCCGGATATTCCTCTAAGCAATTCATACATATGCGGGTCATCGCACACCGCAAATGGGTAGCCGGATTCGGCCGCAGCTTGCCCATATTTAAATGCAAGTTTTTCTTCTTTTCTCATTTCAAAACCGTCCCTTCAAGATCGGCATAATGTTGGGGGCCAACCTCCGCCTGATCGCTTGTTTGGCGCCGCCCCTGCAAATCGATAAGGCTGTACACTTCATCCTCTGACCCGCCGTTGTTAACCAGTGCGACTATTTCTGTTTTCAGGTCGTATCCAAGGAGTTCATAATTACTCATGAACACACCGGCATCCGCTAAGTCACGGATATCCTGAAACCTTCCGCCCATGCTCAAATAATCTGCGGCGTGAACAATTTCGCAAGGGAGTACAATACTTTGACTGTCGTACAAGGCGCAAGCAATGTGGTTGCCATATTGATGGTTTACCTTCCTGAATGCATCGCATATCTCATGGACCATTTCAGCAGGAGCAACCTCATAATCTTCATTGAGCTCATAGGAGATCCGCATCCATTCACCGACCTGACCCTTTTCTCCCTGCAGCTCTTCTTCCAGAGCTGAGAGCAGGCGGATGCATTCAGGCATATCCGCTGCATGGCGGGCTTTGTTTGAGGAGATCCGCCTCTGTTCCTTCAGCTTCATATCATATTCATCGTGTTCATCATTCTGGTTAGGTTGATGGCTTTCTGCACCACCCAACCACTCGCTTTCCGTTAGCAGATGGTTATCTTCCGTTAAGTCCTCAAACCGAGGCTGGTATCCATTGGTGGAAAAGCTCCAATCCTCAACGGGCTGCGGGCGGAGAATCAACGCACCGGCATCGGTGTTCAACCATCCCCACTGATCAGGCCAGCGTGCAACCATACTTTCTTCCGAAATACTGCCGGCGACACGCTTCCGAAGCTGATTTATCTCCTGCGCGGACGGTTCTTCGCCCACGCAACATTCCACCCTCAGCCAGAGGTTTCCGTCTTTCCCAACGATTTCGCAATGAGCATGAGTCAAATCAGTTCCAATGAGCTGGCCTCCGGTGTCATAGTCCAGACTCATGTTTCCGTCATTATAATTTTGGAGAGACTGATCCAGCATTGCTGCGTAGTCCTGCGGGTTTTCCACCAGCGCGGCCTTCCATAGCTCCATGCTTTCGGATAGCTCATCATCGTAGGCGACCTCGCTTACCGTCATGCCGGGAAATAAATGGACATCTACAGGGCAGTAAAACGATATTTGGGTACTTTGCTTTTTCATATCAAAAACTCCTTATATTAAGATGGCTTTGGTATTAAAAAGCACATGGGGGGTATAGCATAACCCCACCATGTGCTATGTTGTTTCCAATTACACACCAAGTATCTGCCCGTCAATGATTGCATAAAGATTGTGGAAATCTACAGCAAAATATGGTATGCTTATGTTTAACAAAAATGAATTGTCAAATATTTATATGACGCACAGATAAATTGAATCTTATCGAACGGAGTAAAATTATGGATCAATATACAAAAATAGATGAACTGATTAACACATCCTGTTATGTGATTGATCCATTGCCTCAAAGAGTAGAAAGAGACAATGGAGGACAATATTTTGCGGTTGAGGAATATTTTCTTCAACCGTCAGAGTTAAATAGGCTCTACCGAAAGTTTATCAATATCTTGTTAAAACTCAATTGCTATTATGACTTTCACGTGAGATATCACGAGGGGTGGAATGAAAATCCTTCTCCAGCCACTCTGACTGATTGGGTTTTTCAGTGTATCGACGGAGAAAAGGATTATATGAATATCGTGGTAGACCATGAAAATGTCATGCTGGTTGTAAATGGTGATGATTTGTACATGAGTTTATATAATCCAAACCGTGAATTCCTGGGCTTGGTTGAAAAATTAGCTGGAGCAGAAGGACTCTTTGTATGGCAAGCGAGTTGCTGATTTTGATATAGATTATGAACATAACAGGAACCTGCAATTAATCCAAGGAACAGGCTGACTCCACAACAAGTAAGTCAGCCTGTTCCTTGTTCCTATATTCCAAGTATCGTCCAGTCAATGCTTGCATATAGCTGATGGAAAGATACTGAAAAATATGGTATTCTTTTATATATAATGATTTGTACTGTAACACAGATGCCATAAATAATAAACGCTAAGGGGGTGTACCATGGATACAGCATTA
>DALYYK010000078.1:0-469 GCA_031983305.1 Candidatus Fimivivens sp.
TGGGCTATTTCAATCCACGCTCCCGCGAAGGGAGCGACTTCGGCGAGCTTTTTTAAGTTGTCCTCCTGCAAAAATTTCAATCCACGCTCCCGCGAAGGGAGCGACTTGCGCAATGAGTTAATCCGTCATCGCCTATGTATTTCAATCCACGCTCCCGCGAAGGGAGCGACATGTAGCCGCCGAGGTCATCGGCTTCGACGTTGCTATTTCAATCCACGCTCCCGCGAAGGGAGCGACCGTATGCCATCAAATCACCCCTATCGTATCGCCGATTTCAATCCACGCTCCCGCGAAGGGAGCGACAGCGCCGTTGTAACTGTATTTGATTGACGTAGCAATTTCAATCCACGCTCCCGCGAAGGGAGCGACCTCCTGCAAACCTAGAGGGCGGTTCCTCTGCAAAATTTCAATCCACGCTCCCGCGAAGGGAGCGACCCTAACCATTCAGCAATCGTATCTTCTTCAAACC
>DALYYK010000078.1:479-8789 GCA_031983305.1 Candidatus Fimivivens sp.
GGGAGCGACGTAGGTGCTTTTTATTTAGCAAAGCCGTTAGAGAATTTCAATCCACGCTCCCGCGAAGGGAGCGACAGCAAACATACATAAATATCTGAACAATAATTTGCAGCATCTGCACAATTTTAAGTCTTTAAGCTATTAAAATTAAAGGCAACTATAGATTAAACAGAACAAAAGGCCAATAACCACGGTGCGAAGCCCGATAAAATTTATGTTTACTTACACTTCGCACTAGACCATCAACACGCCTTCGGGCGCATAGCTTGCTTTTATCCCAAAATGCTCAATCTTTGTCTCATAGTTTTTGCCCAGATAATAAAACCTCAGGCTATCCTTTCCCTCATCCATGATGTTGCACAGCTTGTGTTTGAGCATTCTTGCCTGCGCCGCATCCAGCAGACATTCAAAGACGCTGTTTTGAACCCGCTGGCCGTAATTGACACATTGTTTGGCGATTAATCTCAAGCGCCGCCGACCTTCCGGGTCCTCGGTGTTGACATCGTAGGTGATCAGTACAAGCATAACGGGCACCTACTTCCACAAAAATGGCGGATATCCATCCAGGTCGTCCCGCAGATGTCTGGCAAGCAACAATGATTGAACATACGGCACCAGCCCCCACGGCATTTTTTCTTTCATAAATGGATGGGTTATCTCCTCGCGCTTACGCTCCTGCCAGGCTTTGATCAGCTTTTTGCGGCCCTCGTCGGTCATAATGACTGCGCCGCTTTCTCTTTCCTGAAAATCCTTAGCTTTTATCACTCGGTTGTTTATCAGCGTCAGCACAAAGCGATCTGCAAAAGAGGCGCGTAGCTCCTCCATCAGATCCAGCGCAAGGGATACACGACCCGGGCGGTCGCTGTGCAAAAAGCCCACATACGCGTCCAGCCCCACCGCCTCAAGCGCGGCCGTGCAATCGTTCGCCAGCAGCGAATAGGTAAACGAAAGAAGGGCGTTGACCTTGTCGAGTGGCGGTCTGCGGCTGCGTCCGCAGAAAAAAAACTCCGCTTTTTCGTTTAAGATCATTTCGTCAAAGGCTGAAAAATACACTGCTGCGGCTTCGCCCTCCAACCCGCGCAGATAGTCGAGCGATTGGGCGCTGTTAATACCAGGCAGCGCATTTTGCAACATCGCCGAGGCATTTTGCAGTCTTTCTACATCGACTCTCAAGCCGTTGTCGCGGATCGTGCGCTCTATACTCCAACGCGCGTTATGCACCTTACCGAATATCATGTTCCGGGCGATGCGGCAGCTGGCGATATCATCGTCGGCTATGCGGTATTGCGTCCTCCTCAAAAGCACGTTGCCGCTCGATCTGCCTGTCGTTCTGGCTAAAAAACGCCCGTTAGGGGTACAGAAGCACAGGTTGACGCTGTGTCTTGCGCATGCGCCCATGAGCGCGGGGCTGGCACCGGGATATGTAAAGGTGACGATGTTCTCGAGCGTATGGAGCGGAAAGCGCGCCAGCTCTTCCTCTGCGCGCTGGATAACCACATTTTCTCCTTCAAGGCTGACATAGGCGTCGGGGGTCGTTACAAAAAGCGTGTTGAGAAGCTTTCTCATAGGCTTTCCTCCATATAGGCCTTGACCGAAGGCTTTTTCATCAGCACCGGCAGGCAAAGCTCTTTTAACGAGCAGGCATTGCAGGCCTTTGTGGGCCTTACCTTTGGCGTATGTCCGCGTTGGTACAGCGCGTGCATTTCATCGAGCGCCGCTTTGACCTCCCGCCGCAAATCTTCTGAAAATTCCACCGGTAGGCGGCGCTTGGTTTGACCATAAAACAAAGCCCCACGCGCGATTTTACAGCACAGCATTTCTTCTAGGCAGATGGCCTGCGCGCAAAGCTGGGCGGCGTCGCAATTGTTTTCTTTGGGCTCGCCCCGCTTATATTCGACTGGGAAGGGCTGCCATAGCCCTTCCCAGCCGTTTATGTTAATTCCGCCGACATCGTGGTGGAATTCAACGACGTCGCACTGCCCGGCCACACCCAGACGGTGCGAGTGCACGCTCATTCCGCGCGATATGACGGTGTCCCCGCGCTTTTCGGTGAAGGACTCATCATGGGTGCGCGCGTGCATCAGGTCGCCGTCCACTGTTCTTAAGTTTTCAGCCCAAAGCGTCTCAATGTGAATCAGCGCCCACTGGCGGCGGCAGAAAAGAAAATGCTGCAAACCTGAGAGCTGAAGAAAATCCTCCTCGCTATAGTTGTTTACCCCATTTGCATGCATGTCACACCTTCAGGAATAGCACTTTCATTGACCGCAACCTCATAGTCGCCGTAGCCGCGCGCAACCGGGATCTCGGCCTTGCGACGGACTGTTACAGCCTCAAAAAGCTTATGGGCGGGCGCGTTGCCAAGCTCTGAGATATGCCTAAAGATGATGAGTTTGCGCACCGCCATTTTACCCCGGGCGGCGGAGTGGTCGTGCTCAAACATGTTAAGCATAGCCTGCCAGAGCAGCTCGAGATCCGCGTCTGAGAAGCCGGTCACCTTGCGAGCCAGATTGGCCGAAATATAGCCCTCGCAGCGGTACAGTCCGTA
The DNA here is from genome assembly GCA_031983305.1 of Candidatus Fimivivens sp. Taxonomy (GTDB): domain Bacteria; phylum Bacillota; class Clostridia; order Oscillospirales; family Ruminococcaceae; genus Yanshouia. Next base: position 3,025 of record DALYYK010000078.1, read on the forward strand.
AGGGATAATATATTTGCGCCCCATTTCGGTGCCCTTTTTCTCGGCATCGGCCTCGGTGGTGATCGCGACGCGGGTGATGGTTACCTCCTGTGGGATGACAGGATCAATTGAGCGGGCAAAGCCGAGCTGCACCGGTCCGCGAATCTGCCCGCAGTTGAGCGGGGCCTTGACGAAGGTGGTCATCACAGCGCCAAAGGTGCGAATATCAAAGAAGTTGCCGCACATGAAACCGCGAATTTTCTCGTCGAGCTTCTCACTCTTCTTTTTATCCTTAATCGAGCTTTCGTCCACGCCCACATAGGCATAGGCCTCAAGATCGCTGCGGTTGAGCGGCACGCCATCTTTAATATAGATGCGGTAGCCGGTCTTATCCTCGCAGACCGTCTCGATATAGTTTCTGATCTTGCGCTTTAAGCAGACGTCGGTCACAATGCCAAAATTGGTCTCGGGGTCAATGCGGGGCATATTGCCCGCGTCGGGGTCGCCGTTGGGGTTGCCGTTTTCCACATCGAACAGGATGACAAATTCATAGCGGTTTTTGATGGCTTCTGACATTTTAGTTTTCCTCCTCTGTCGTTGCGCTGTTATCCTTCTTCTGATAGCGCTTTTGTGTCTGATGATAGTAGCCCAGCTGAAAAATGCCTTGGTCTGGAAGCGTATGATGCGCGGGGTAGCTTTGGGTGACGGCGCCTGTCAGCGCGCCAATCTGCTTGGCATAATAAGTTTTTAAACCGCCCTCAAGCTTTCGCAGATGCTTGTCCGATAGATTCAGAATTAACGGAAAAACCGTGGCGGGCGTGGCACAGGCCGACGTAAAATATTTATCCTTAATGGTTGTAACGCCGCTGGCGCGGTTCTGCACTTCTTCCAGAACGGCGAACAATCGCCCGAGCACATAGGGCTGGTAGGTCGTTTTTTCGTTTAGCTCCACCTGTAAGACCTCCTCATAACTTTTATTATCAACATTTTGCATCAGATAGGCTTTGATGATTGCGGCGCGCCCGCGCGTGAGGGTCTTTTCGGCGCGTATTCTGAGCTGGGTCTGCTGGTATAGCGTGGCGGGGTACCGCCCATTGGTCAGTATGGCGCGCAGCGTATCGCCAGACATCTGCGGCAAGGGTGATTTATCCTTCGACTTTTCGTTAATCGTCTCGCGCAGCAGTGCCCAGAGCGGAATATTTTTAAATTTGCTGCGGTTATCGGTCACGATATCAAGCCGGTCGTAATGCATCTGCAAATTTTCGACCATATGCCCAAAGCTGTCGCGCAGAAAGAAGCGCACCGACAGCCGTGCGGCGTTCGGGGCCAGCGCGAGCACATAAAAGCGGTTGCGGGGCTCAAGTTGGACTCCCTCCCACTTAACGGCATCGCCCTTTGCAATTGCCTTCATCAAATCGTCGAGGTCGACGTTGGACATCGTGTCGTTGTTGCCGCCGTTTAAAAAGCTTGAAAAAGCCTCCTGATAGGCGGGTTCGGCGTCTTCGGCCCAGTAGACCACCGTGGCGTCGCCGATCCGCGTGGTGTGATTTTTGTCGGCGATCAGGTGGTTGAGCACCGTCGTATACGCAAAGGCGGCATATTTTCCGACCGGGGCGTTTAAATTCTGTTCCCGGTCAAACGAACAATAGGCCGACGCGTTGAACGAGACCAGCGCGGCCCCGCTCGACTGAGCCCCATTGACCCCTTTTATCGACGGGTGGATAACCGCGGGAACGACCGGCTGGCCGGTGACGAGGCAGGGCATTTTGTCGCCTTCTTCATCCCGGTCGTAATACGCCTGCCAGACCCGCGCAATTTCGGTATTATTTTGCGGATAGCCGTTGCCGACTAAAAATACGAGATTGGCGCCGCTCTCAAAATCGGCTATGTAGGGCGTCAGCATCGCGTTTTCCCGCGCCGTTGCGGTGTTCCATCGGTCAAAAAACGCGCAGATAGCTTTGGCGCAGGGCGTGTCGATCGTAGAGAGAAGCGTTTTGTGCAGATGCTTTGCCGCCTCAAAGCATTCGATGACCCGCTTGGGCTTTTCGGTGTCGCCGATGCCCAACAAATAGGCGGCATTTTCGCAGAGAAAATTGGCGCTGACACCCGCCGTTTTCTTGACCCGCGCGGGCAGCAGCATCTCGCGGGGGATCATCTTTTTTCCATCCGCCGTGGGCACCTTCAGCGGATGTACGGCGAGCAGCTGTCCGTCGGCGTCGAGCTCAAGCGCGTAGGAGACCTTGACCCTTTCCCAGCCAGGGCGGGCAATTTTGCCCTTGGCCGCGAGGGCTTCGTAGTACGAAACCAGCGCCTGCAAAATCATCGGAACACCTCGCAGTCGCGCAGATCCAGCACGCCTTTTTTAAGCCGCGCCCTGAAAAACATCGGGGTGATATTCTGGGCGTCGCTGTAGTCCATATCAAAAAGCATGAAGCCGAGATCGGCATCCGTTTTTGAGTCGGTTACAATCTCGCCGCCCTCCCATTTTTTAAAACGCGCGGGGAATTCACGGCAGCCGAAGCAGGGCTGATAATAGCACTGCCCCTTTTCAAGCCTGCGGCGCATAATATCGGCGAATTTACCCTCGTTGTCGCCTGAGGAGGCGCTTTCGGTCATCTCAAAATGTGCCTCAATGACATAGCGCACATCCTGCAACACCATGGCGGCCCGCTGCTGAATATCGTCGGCGGTGCTGATAAACAGCGGCCCGGTGCCGCCGTTCATTACGCTGCCGACATTTCGCGCTGATATTTTCGATTTGACCTCGTTGCGGCGGATGTTGGTGAACCGAATCGGCTTGAGCACATAGATTTTGTCGATGACCCAGCGCATACCGGGGTGCCAATAGATCGCTTCAAGCAGGCCGCGCGCCGCTGAGGGGGTCATGACATCGTAGCTGACGCGCTCAACTTTCATTTCGGGTCTGGTAAAGCAGGCGTAATCACCCCAGACCTCGACTTTTACCGACATTTTGTTCGCTCCTTTCATGTTATAAATGCCTGCCCCTCGTTGACTGAAAACGAGAGGCCGGTTTCTTCGCTGTACAGAGAAAGATCGCGGAGTATCGCGGCGTCGGGGCCGATCTTTTCAATCGCGCCGCTTTGCAGCAGCCGGTTAAAGTGCTGCGGATAGACCGTAACCGCATATTGCCCGAGTTGGCGCATCAGGCTGCGGCTGATTTTGGGTTCCCGCAGCCGCTCAATGAGCGCCTTGCCCTCCCCGCGCGGGACATAGACGGTGTAACCGGCGTTCTCGATCATGTGAAAGTTTTCCGCCACGGTGGCAAAGGGCATCGATTTGCTTTCGATTTCTTTAATAAGCTGCTTTTTATCCAGCTCGCACTCGCCCTTGAGTGTGTAGTATAAAAAATTGAAATAGTCCGCTATCGCCTGCGGTGAAGAGGGGTCGTCGTGCGTGCGCAGCACCCTTTGCGCGGCCGAAATGTTCTGTAGCAGCGGCTGTGGTGGGCTTTGCTCAGTCTCAAAGATATAGACCATACTCTCCGAAGGCGGCTGCTTTCCCTCGCGGTTGCAGCGCCCGCCCGCCTGTATGATCGAGTCAAGCCCCGCGAGTGCGCGGTAAACCGCCGGAAAATCGACGTCGACGCCTGCCTCGACAAGGCTGGTCGAGACGACCCGGCAGGTCAGTCCCAATTTAAGGCGCTGGCGGATCGCGTCGAGCACGCCCCGCCGGTGAATAGGATATAGGGTGGTCGAAAGGTGAAAGCTGCCGTCTTTTTCAAGCAGCGCGTAGATGCTTTGGGCCTGCGCACGGCTGTTGACAATGCATAGCGCCTGAGGATGACTGTTTAGCCGATAGGCCAACGCCTCGTTTGAGAGCGCGCCGAGCTTCTCATACCGCACGCGCCGAAAAAAGTCGTGCATATTCAAAACATCGGGGCAAAGCTCCTGAATGGGATAGCCTTTCAAACGCTTTTCAAACAGTGGGTTGAGCGCGGGCTGGGTGGCCGTACAGAGCACTGCCGAGCAGCCGTAGTTTTTAACCAGCTGCGAGACGGCGCAGACGCAGGGGTCGAGGTAGGGGACGGGCAGCATCTGCGCCTCGTCAAAGATCAGCACGCTGTTGGCGATGTTATGCAGCTTACGGCAGCGCGACGAGCGGTTGGCGTATAGCGACTCAAAAAACTGCACCGCCGTCGTGATAATGATCGGCGCGTCCCAATTCTCGGTCGCGAGATAGCGCTTGTCGGTGGCTTTGCCGTTCTCGTCGGTGCTGTAGTCAAGGTTCGCATAGTGGGCAACGACGTTTTCGGCGCCAAAGATGTCTTCAAACACCTGCTGCGTCTGCTCGATAATGCTCGTGTACGGAATGACGTAAATGACCCGCCGCAAATTGTTTTTAAGCGCGTGCCGCAGCGCAAAGGCCATAGAACTGACGGTCTTGCCACCGCCCGTCGGAACGGTCAGGCTGAAAAGCCCCCTGTCAAGGCCGCCCGATGCCAGCAACGCCCGGAGAATGTCGCACCGTCTTTGGTTGAGCGCATTTTTGGCGTTCCACCACGGCGCTATGTACCGGTCGAGCATGCCGCTCAATTCTTTGATGCTGCTGCCGCCGCCGCGCTGGACGCCTTCAGGGGACATAAAGGCCTCGGTATCGAGAAAGTCCGCGTCCACAAGGCAGGAATAAAGCATGCGGATAAAGAAGAACTGGCTTTGCACATCGGCGATCAGCGCCGGAGGCAGACCTGCCGCCGGATATTGTATTTCGGTTTTAAAGCGGCTGTAGTCCTCAATATCGCGTCCGACCCTGCGCTCCATTTTGCCGGAAAAGGTGGAGTCGTCCGCGGTATCAAGTCTGGGGCTGCCGCCGTCAGGCAGGCCGCCGTGATGCCCCGCGATGCAGAAGGCTGCCGGAACATTTTTTAACTCCTGCAACGCGACCTGCGCGCCCGCCGTGGAGTGATCGACCGTCTCGCCCGAACCTCTGATGCGGCGCTGAAACTTGTCGGAATATTTGCCGATATCGTGCAGAATACCGCACAGATAGCCCAGCTCCGCACAGGAAAATACGTCCGCAAATTGGGCGGACAGCGCCGCCGTAGCGGTCAAATGCGCCAGAATGCCTTGTTCGCGTTTATCAACGGGGTCGATATGTGCGAGGTAATCCATTTCCTCCCTCCTTGTAATAGAAACCGACTTTAATAGAATAAAAAGCTATTATAGCTATAATAACTCTTTTTTCTTTTTTATCCAATATATTCCTTAAATATCGACGTAAATATTTATAATAGCGCTAAAAAAGCGGCGCAGCCCAATTCAGGTCGCGCCGCTTTTTGATCTTGCATACCAATATCGCCGTCAGTAAGCGCCGTTTCAGCTTAGACGAATAATCATCAGCGAAGCGCCGAGGCTGCCGCCAAGCAGTGTTGCGGCGCCCACAATAAGTGGCGCGTACATCTGTAGCTGAATCGTCGAACCGGCAGTGAGGCCAACTTCAATTTCGTTATAAAACTGAGAGGTGCTCAGCGCCGGGGGAATGGTCGTCTGCAGAATGTTTGCCGCGTTGATCACCAGCCGGGTACCCAGCAAAACGGCGGCGGTGGTGTTAACGTGGTAGGATACGCGGTAAAAGCCCGTAGTATTGACGGTGAACAGCGTATTGCCGCTGGTCAGCGTAATATCGGGGGATAGGAGCTGCACGCTGGGGAACGACAGGGGCGTTCCGGCGACCAATACCGTCACCAGTCCGCCAGCGGTGTTGGCTGCAAATCCGGCCGTGGCCGAGGGCGGCGGATAGGGGGCGTCAGCGCCGGTTAACCCTGTCGG